>NZ_QRVW01000045.1:0-7544 GCF_003458855.1 Mitsuokella sp. AF21-1AC | reverse complement strand
CAATTGGATGATCCTGACATAAACGAGGGTCAAAAAGAATATGCAGAAGCTTATCTAAAAGGGTTGGAGACAACCATTCAAACCATCAAAGACCGTCAATATGGGAGCATCAACCTGGCTGGACATCTGAAACTGTATGGGGATGTCTATGCCAAAGATGGAGGCAGCGTGAATCTCCATCTCCAGGATGGCAGCTATTTTGAAGGCCAGGCCGATGATTATGCGGATTTTGACGCTGCCGGGCAGCTGACTCCCCGCCAGGTGGATGTGTCTTCCGATATGAATAAATCCGCGCTGGGCCATCTGTACGGTTGGAAAAATCAGGCAGATACGGCTTATGCCATGTACGGCGTCCCCCGCTTGAATGCTGGTACCATCAACCTGACCATGGACCCCGGCAGCAAATGGCAGACCCGGGGCAAGAGCTTCCTCACCTCTCTGGACTTCAACCATGGGGGGCTGGTGGATACCCGGAAGGGACACGGGGTGTCCGTTTCCATCGGCAAGCTCACTGGGGAGGGCGGCACCTTCCTCATGGACTTTTCCAAGGATGCGGCCAAATCCGATATGCTCTATGTAAGGGACCTGAGCCAGTCCGGGGTCCAGCACATCCAGGCCTACCTCCAGCCTGATACCAAAGTGGAAGAGTTGAAAGGCATCCGCTTTGCCACCACCGGCGGGGATGATTACAAACGGGATCCGGCCGCCAAATTCGATGTGAGCTTGGCCAAGGATCAGGGCATCAACAATGTTACTCTGAAAGTGAAGAACGAGAAGTTCAACCCGGAAGATACCGCGGCCAATGAGAAATTCAACGGGGGCAAAAACGGCGTAGGCACCTACAAGCCCGGCAACGACTATGTAACGGCGACTTTTTCTGGTAAAGGGTTTACCAAGGAAGTCCCGAATCAGGAAAAGATCATGACGGATGCCATGGCCAGGAAGAAGACCACCGATGCAGATGGCAATCTCCTGCCGGAATACCTGAAGACCGAGACCATCGAAAACCCGGTGAAGGAAGGGACCAACTGGTTCGTGGATGAAGCGGTGGTCACGCCTTCGGACAGCGGCAAGGTTATCAAGAAGGCCATTCATCTGGACTACATGAATGCCATTTCTGAAATTTATACCGATACGCTCAACAAGCGCCTCGGCGAAGCCCGCTACAGCGCGGACGGCGACGGCACGTGGGCTAGAATCCGCCATGATCAGCTGGGGCGTACGGGCCTGTATGATGCTAAGAATACGATGGTAGAAGTCGGCTATGACTGGACGCGGAACGAAACGAACTTTGGCAAACACATCCAGGGTGCGGCACTTGACTGGATGAACGGCAGTGCGAACTACAAAGAACTCAATGGCAGCAGTGACACGAAGCGCTATGGTGCCTGGTTCTACGATACCCGTCTGGGCAATAAAGGTCATTACACGGACATCGTCGCCAAATACGGCCGCCTGTTCAATAAATTCACGCTGCTGCCGGAGAGCGGCATGCCGGTGCAGGGCGATTACCACAATGATGCGTATTCGCTGAGCTTTGAATACGGCCGCAAGATGCCGCTCTCTTCTTCCTGGTACATCGAACCGCAGGCACAGGCTCAGTACACGTATCTGGGCAGCGCCGATTACCGCACGACACAGGGAACGCGCGTCCATCTGTCCGGTACGGACAGCTTCATCAGCCGCCTCGGCTTCCGCCTCGGACAGGATCTTGGCGAGAAGACGACGTTCTACATCAATGCGGACTTCCTGCATGAGTTCCTCGGCAATCAGGATGTTTCGGCCAGCGACATGACGGGCTGCATGAACGTTACGGGTCATAATGACGGCAGCTGGTACGATGTGGGCCTCGGCCTCACGACGCATCTCAACCAGGATGCCTATGCATTTGTCAATTGTGAGAAATCCTTCGGTCCAAAGATCGAACATAGCTGGTCGCTGGAAGCCGGCCTGAATTTCCAGTTCTGATGATGAGTTGAGCAAAGAGCGTTAAAAATAGGAGATTATAGCCATGAGAAGAATTTGCGGGAAAAAATTGACGTTAGCCGTGGTAGCTTCCCTGCTTGCCGGCACGGTACCGGCTTGGGCTGCGGATGTGACCGGGCAGCAGGTAACCATTGACAGCGATCAAACAGGAGAACAGATTTGTGGTGGAGCTACAACGAGTGGAAGTGCCTCCCATAATACTCTTTCTGTTTCCGGCAGCGCATCCATTCAAGCTGCGGACGGAATAGTAGGGGGCGGATATGCTGAGAATGGGGATGCCATCGGCAATCAGGTGACGTTCAGCAGCAGTGGAACTCATCAAATTTCATCTCTTTTTGGAGGAGCGGGCTTCTCTCAACAGGTACTTCAACAAGCCAACGAGAATCAGGTAACCATCACTAGCGGGACGTTTTTTAATTCCGACAACATCTTAGGGGGCTATTCCAATTCAGTCGTCAACAATAACACGGTATCCATCGGGGGTACGGCAGACATTGATTTTAGCAGATTGGATGGAAATGGCATCTATGGTGGATATGTTGAAAAATCATCAAGTATACCAAGTTCACTAAGTACAGCCAAGGGAAACCGGGTGGTTCTCAGCGGCGGCTCCGTTACGGGTGCTGAATTGATTGCCGGAGCCTGCGCTGATCATGTTGAGCACAACCAGGTATCCATTACAGGTGGAAATCTGGAAAATAATAAGGAAATCGCCGGCGGGCAAGCAAAAAACGGAAGTGCATCCGATAATACCCTTTCTGTTTCCGGCAGCACATCCGTTGGCGATACTCAGTATGCAGCCGGCGGATATGCTGAGAATGGGAATGCATCCGATAATACCCTTTCTGTTTCCGGTAGCACGTCCGTTAGCGATACTCAGTATGCAGCCGGCGGATATGCTGAGAATGGGGATGCCACCGGCAATCAGGTGACGTTCACCAGTAGTGGAGCCCAGGAAATTGGGGGAATCTATGGGGGAATGGCTTACCCTCAAAGTGCACATCAATCTGCAGCTCACAAAGCCAACGAAAACCAGGTAACCATCACCGGCGGGACGTTTGCTTCTGATTCTATTTTTGGAGGCCTTTCTAATTCAGTTGCCAACGATAACAAGGTATCCATCGGGGGCAGTGCGGACATTACACTTACCTCAGGACATCCTGGTGCATACGGGATTTTTGGCGGATATTCTGATGCGGATTCAAGTACAGCCGAGAGGAATCAGGTGAGCATCAGCGGTGGAACCATTAAGGGAGCCGACTTCCTTGTTGGTGCCCTGTCAGATAACGTTGTGGATAACAAAGTATCCATTACAGGTGGAAAACTGGAAAATAATAGGGAGATTGCAGGCGGATATGCTGAGGCTGGGAATGCCTCCCGTAATATCCTTTCTGTTTCCGGCAGCGCATCCATTATGGGCAATCAGTATGTAGTTGGTGGATATTCAGATGGTACCGGGACAGCCAACGAGAATCAGGTTTCCATAACCGATGGTACTTTGAATACAGCTTTTATCACAGGAGGAATGGCAGGAACTTCAGCCAACAATAATACCGTAGCCATAGGGGGCAATGCTATTGTAACTTTTTCATCCACTGATTCCCATGATGCTGATAAAATGATTAGCGGCGGATATTCTTCTTTTCATGAGGGCCAGGGCAATGGGAATCGAGTGGATATCACCGGCGGTCAAATTTCCCATGCCAATATGCTGGTTGGTGCAGTAGGCAAAGATGTTTCGAACAATCATGTTGCCATTACCGGAGGGAAGATCGAGGGCACGCAGTATATTCTTGGCGGTTATGGAGAAAGCAACGTCAACCAGGAGACGGTCACCATCGGGAAAGATGCTGTGGTGACGGCAGCCATCATCGGCGGCGGTTATATGGCCGACTCCGTTCTCAATAATATGGTCACGGTCAGTGGCACTGTTACTGGCTACATGATTGGCGGCAGTGTCTTATATGGAGGAATCGTTTCAGGTAATGTGCTGAATCTGGCAGGGGCTGCATTGAATACCCTTTCGCAAACAGATACTTCACTGATTGATTTCCTGAAGGAGGATGGATATAAAGAGATAGGAGAATCCATCCAGGCAGTGGGCGGAAGCCTTGGAGAATACGGTATCAAGGCCCAGGACAACAGAATCAACCTGAGTGGCAGTATGGATTTGAGCAAGACCAATCTGTATGGCTGGAGTACGGGCGTTGATATGAAGCAGGATGCTTCGGGGGATGATACCAAGGAGATCACCCACAGCGGCAATACACTGAACGTGGGCTATTTGGAAGAAATGACCACGGATAAGGAAGGGAAAAACACCATTACCGGCAAAGCGGCTGACTGGCATGGAAGCAAGGTTCGGGGCATCTACAACTTCGACAAGATTGCTTTCTACAACGTAGACCCCTCCCAGCCGGCTCTGACGGTGACAGATACAGTGAGCCTGCCGGATAATGTGACGCTGAATCTGGACCATTTCGCTTCTGCAGATGGAGGACAGGTCCTCAAAGACGATGTGCTCATCGATGCTTCTGGAGCCGCTACGGTGAAGGGGCTGGACAAGCTGTATGAATCTGGAAAGGATAAATACCAGCAGACGCTGACTCAGACGTATGCTGACGGCGGGGTGGAAGTCACTGGCAAGGCAGGGCTTTCCCTGTCGGACAACAATATTTTATCCTATGGCCTTTGTTCCCTGGAGGATATCACCTACAAGACTATCGACTGGCAGACGGACGGCACGGTCCTGACTCTCGCGGACAGCCGGAAGTTTGACCTTGCCAATACCAAGGTACATACGGAGAATATCGGCTTTACGGCAAAATCGTTGGAGAATATCACCAAGGCCGGGGATTACTCCATGACGCTCCTGGATACGCAGGGCAATAAGACCCTGGAGGCCGGCAATCTGACGACGAAGCAGGGCAAGTGGAATATCAGCAATGCCCTCGAAGGTATGGGCGTTGCCTCTCTCGATGCGAACGGCAATGTCATCTACACGATGGATACGGTCCAGAAAAAGAATGGCACGGAAATCAAAGTTGATACCTCGAAGCAGACGCATAATGCCTTGATCGCCAATGAAGCGGGCCTCGGCGTCCTGGCAGCAGGTCGTGACCGCCTGGACAGCGTGCTGACGAATTTCAACGGTCAGGAAGGTGGTGTATTCACGTTTGCCAGCCTGGGTGGCAGCAAGAACACGTACGATACGGGCAGCGAGAGCAAGACGTACACGTGGAATGGCCTCGTTGGCATCGGCAATGAAGCGGCCACGAAAGACGGGGATTTCTCCTATGGCCTATTCTATGAATATGGCAAGGGCCACTACAGTGTGGATGGTGCCGGCTATACGGGTAGCGGCGACGCGCACTACAATGGCGGCGGCCTGATGGCAAAATACATGGCCAGGAACAAGAACTATGTGGAAGGTTCCCTGCACTTCGGCAACTTGAAGAACAATGCGGATTCCGTCCTTCACAGCAGCGACGGCAGTGCCTATGGCTACAACACCAGCAGCAATTACTGGAGTGGCCATGTGGGCTTTGGACACATCTTTGATTTGACGGACAAGGTGGAAAGCACGAGCCTGGGCGGCACGCAGCGCGCCGCGCGTGATCTCGATGTGTACGGCAAGTATTTTTACACGCATGTCGGCGGCGATTCGTTCCGCGCTGGAGAAGCAAACTACCAGCTGGATGGGATGAACAGCAGCCTGCTGCGCATCGGTGCGCGCGTGAACAACCGGTCGGGCTGGAACAATTACTACTACGGTCTGGCCTGGGATTATGAGTTCGACGGGGAAAGCAACGGCACGGTTTCCGCAGCCGGCCTCAGCGCTCCCATCCGCAAAGCCGATATCGGCGGCAGCAGCCTGATGGCAGAAGCCGGCTGGAAGCTCGAATCCAACCAGGAAAATCCCTGGGAGGTCAATCTCAGCATGCAGGCATATGCCGGCCAGCATAAAGGCCTCGGCGGCAATGTCTATATGGCATACCATTTCTAAGTTTGGTGAATGACAATAAGGTCTGTGTACGACAGTTATGTTGTGCACAGGCCTTATTTTATAAAAATTTTATAAGTATAATATAAAAACTTAAATATTAAGTTATTTTTTATGTTATACTTATAAAAGGTGATGAAATATGGTAAAAAGAAATTTATACTTAAGAAAATTACTTTTGCTAAAAGATCAGCCACTTATCAAAGTATTGACCGGAATGCGTCGTGTCGGCAAATCAACCTTGCTCGATTTATTGGAGGAAAGTTTGAAACAAGACGGCGTGGCGGCCAATCAAATCATTCATCTGAATTTTGAATGGATGCGTTTCGATGAGATCAAAGATTATCGTCAGTTGTACACTTTTTTGCAAGAGCAAATGCATGGGCAGTCACATGTTTATTTGATGCTGGATGAGATTCAGCTCGTTGACCACTGGGAACGCGCCATCAACTCCATTTTTGCCAAAGGAATAGCCGATATTTATCTGACGGGTTCCAATGCCAAGCTTTTATCCTCTGAGATTGCTACCCTGTTGTCGGGACGTTACGCATTGATTGAAGTCTATCCGCTCTCCTTCCGAGAATACCTTGATTTTTTGCCTGAAGCAGAACGTCAGCAAACAGATATGACCTTTCAACGTTACCTCCAGTTTGGCAGTCTGCCAGTCATCCCTGGTATTCCGCAACATATTGATACCGTCCAAATGGTTTTGAGTGGCATTTATAATACGGTCCTGATGAAAGATGTCATACAACGCAATGCCGTCCGTGACCCGGCCCTTTTGGAGCATATCGTGCGTTTCTTGGCAGATAACGTTGGCAACCCGGTATCAACCAGCAAGATCAGTGGCTACTTGACCAGCAAGGGGCGCAAGACCTCGGCATTGACCGTTGATAATTATCTAAAGATGCTCGAGAATGCATTTATTTTTTATCGTGCCAGCCGTTACGACATAAAAGGGAAATTGTATCTGAAGACCATGGAAAAGTACTATATCGTTGATACTGGGCTGCGCAATGCGCTGCTCGGATTTCATGGCGGAGATTATGGTCATGTCTTGGAAAATGTTGTGTATCTCGAGTTGCTGCGGCGCGGGTATGAGGTCGGTGTAGGTAAACTGGGAACCCTGGAGGTAGACTTCATTGCATCCAAGCCGGATCAGAAAATCTACTATCAGGTTTCGGCAAGTATTCTGGATGAAAAAACACGAGAACGCGAATTGGAACCGCTTCGGAAAATCCGGGATCAGTATGAAAAGGTCATTTTGACGATGGATCGTACCTATATCAAAGATTTCGATGGCATACGCAATATCAATATTGTCGATTTCCTGCTGGATGATGCCCAGTAAATATGATCTTGGGCAAGAGCGTCCTCGCGTTCAAATCGGCTGTCGCCGAGGATGAGAAGCCGGAGCCGAAGCAGCTGGCACAGAGCGAGCAAAAGACGAAAACCGTTGTAAAATAAGAGAATACGAGTCGCACGGGCCCTGTATGTCAAACGCATACAGGGCCTTTTTCTTGTGCGCCGATTAGGCATGACAAAACCCCCAGTT
>NZ_QRVW01000044.1:0-13469 GCF_003458855.1 Mitsuokella sp. AF21-1AC | reverse complement strand
GGGGCGATGAGCAAGCGGCTTAAAAGCTGTAAACTGCTGTTGTTCTTGACATAAAGACGTTCCAAGGGAACCATTCCCTTTTGGACATCAGCAAGAGATTCGGCCGAAAGATAGGCAGCACGGTTCAGTCCCGGAAGCGGGACAGCACCAGCCGATGCCGTCTCAGAGACACAGAGGATATCCTTGTCCAGGACACGTTCTCCAAATGAATAAAGGCCTGCGCAAAGCGGACATACCTCAATTTCTGGATTAGCCGGATACGGCTGCAGCCGGCTGACAGAAGTATGACAGATTGCACATTCCCGGGCAGCATCCTGTGTCTTATTACAGGGGCTGGTCGGTGAAAAAAGCTGCTGCAACTGGCCGCATGAATAACGGTTCACTTTCCTGTCGGACAAGATTTCATTCACGCGGCGAAAGGCCTGACGCGTCCCTTCCCCCAGGAATTCATTCGCACTGCAGGGAGTCCAGGCAAGGGCCAGATAAAGGCGCTGCGAAAAATGCGCAATCATCCAATCGTTAATCTGTTCACTCACGCGTTGCAGCACTGCAATCGTCTCTGATGTATTCGCCAAGAGCAGATAAAACTGTCCCCCACCCGTATAAAGCAGGGAACTGCGGGAAAGATGACATGCCTGAAGGATCTCATCCACCACATGCTCCAAAAGGATTTCCAAATAGACCGAACGGCCGCGCAGCCCTTTCAATGCCCCTTTGGATGGGATCGTGTAAATGAATTGCTGGATGCCGGAAATATCACCTGACACCAAAAGGTACATATTCGTTGCACGACAGGATTTCCCCGCAGCCCCAGTCACCGCCGCACGATAATCCTTGATACTATGCGCTTCAAAGTATCCATACATCGCCGTGGCATAGGCAGCAGTCAGCCGCAAATGATCGTAAAGGGAGATGTCCCCGGCCTCACCAAGGGCCGTACTCGAAGGCACATAACTGAGAACAGCCTCCAACACCCGCAGCAGTTCATCCGCTTCCATATGGAATGGCGATTTGCGCAGGAAATTCGCTTCCAGATCGCGGTATAAATTCTGATAGGCGCTGATATCGGCACGGACGGCATCACGGGGCTGCGGATACTGGACCGCCGCATCCTCGCGCAGCGAGCGAAGATAAAAAGCCTGATGTCCCGCCTGATCACCAAACACATTGAAGATACTCATGAGCGGCATCTGTACGGAAAAGCCATTGCTTCCATCTTCTACGGAACGCCGGTCGCTGCCGGCCGCCAGGTTATCCGCTTCATAAATCAGATAACTGATATCCGCCGGATCCTGGATCTGCTTTAAATCACTGCCATGATGATGACGAACGGCGCGCAGGATATCTGCATCTTCGGGTTCTGCAAATCGCGCCAAAAAATCCCGTCCTACGACAGAATGTGTTTTCCGTTCTGGATTAGCCCGCAAGACAAGCTTGCCGACATCATGAAGCAGTGCCGCCCGCTCTACACGATCCGATAAATCTGTCGCCATCCAGTCATCCCCTTTCGCATCTCCCTGCTCGCAATAAATTGTATATATATGTTCATTCTGCAAGAATTCAAAATATCCTGCAAAATCCTTAAAATATGATGACATCGGCAATCTGCTTCGTTTCCGCTCCCCAGGAACGCACCATCGTGTGATTCGCCAACAGATAAATCCGCAATGAATCCGTCCGCTCATCAATCAGGCGCTGCGTTTCCTGCACAAGAGCCTCGTATTTCCGTTTTGTCAGGAAAGCCTCAAAGGCGGATTTCTGCACACGTGTCCCGTACTTTTCCAAGCACTTGACCATCTTGCTTCGCCGTTTGTTCTCGACGATATCATAAATCACCAGAACAATATAATGGCGTTCGTCTTCTGCAATGAGTTCCGCTTCTTCATAGTCCATTTCTTTCACCTCAGCGCAGGAATATCGGCTCATACATATCGGCATTCTCCGCCATCAATGCCTGGGCGTATTGGGAAATCTGATGCGCAATGCTGTGGCGATAGGAATGAACACCCTCCACATATTGATTTTTCGTCCGCATCTTTTTCTCATACGCGCGTAAAAAAATGGCACGTCCCTCCCGCGTCAGGAAAGTGCCTTGTTCCTGCTCATCATAAGCAGCCTTCTCAAAGTGATCCAGCCGGATTTCATGATGATTAACCAGTGACAATACCATCGAGTCTACAATCACAGCCCGCCATTCTTCCATCAAATCTGAAGCGAGTGCCGGATGATGATTTTTCAATGAATGAAGAAAGCCAAAATAAGGATGGAGTCCTTCATTGCTCAAAGCCGTATAAACTTCATACATCAGCAAGGTATAGCCCAGGCTGAGCATCGCATTGAATGGATCCTTGGGCGGACGTTTGCTTCTCTTGGCAAAGGCAAAATCCTTGGGAACAATTTTCCCCAATGCCTGGAAATACTGTCTGGCAACGATGCCCTCATACCCCATCAATTCCTCATTGGTTCCTGCCGTATCAATATGGCGGCTGTTAGCGATGATTTGACGTATGCCGTCTTGCACATCAGATGACTCTGTATAACGATTATAGCGCCGTAAAATCGTCAGTTGATTATGAATTTTCGCTGCAATACATTTCTTGGCCAAGGCCAGATAAAATGGCCCGCCACGCTGCAAGACCTGTTTTTCCTGACGAAAGACATTGACATGACGTGTAGATTCCAGGCGGCCAAAGAAGGCACCTCGCCGTGAAAGCCAGGTCACGGGGATTCCCAAACGAAGAAACTCAACCATCGCCCGAGAAGATACTTGCACGGAATCGATGATGACCAATCCATCAAGCACTGCTTCGGGGATCTCCATAAGCTCCTGATCGTTCTGCCCCACGATAAAGCTGCCCCCGCGCTTACGGATAAAGGCGCCATCTTCTGTGATATAAACAAAACTCATTGCAAGACCTCCCTTCTATTATTCCGTCCCCTGTCGGGGATGTTGGTTTCAAATTTATGAGAAAGAAAAGGGTTCGTTTATCATGCGGGGCGTTTCCGTCCCCTGTCGGGGATGTTGATTTCAAATTACGTTTCCGATGCAGATTATTTACAGGACGTTGAAATGTTTCCGTCCCCTGTCGGGGATGTTGGTTTCAAATTACACAAGAGCGGAAGCGCAGGAAGCAGCTGAAAAGTACAGTTTCCGTCCCCTGTCGGGGATGTTGGTTTCAAATGTCATGAAAAACATTGTAATGCCGATGGAAGAAGTTTCCGTCCCCTGTCGGGGATGTTGGTTTCAAATCGCACTGGAGCTTGATTATGCAATCAAGAAAGCAGGACTGTTTCCGTCCCCTGTCGGGGATGTTGGTTTCAAATTATCCCTGTTATTGACCACATCATTATAGGAGACGGTAACAGTTTCCGTCCCCTGTCGGGGATGTTGGTTTCAAATAATATGACGGATACAATGCATCTTTTGTTTATTCTCATTGCGTTTCCGTCCCCTGTCGGGGATGTTGGTTTCAAATTTCACGACTGGCGACATGGATAAGGCATTGAGTGTGCAGGGAGTTTCCGTCCCCTGTCGGGGATGTTGGTTTCAAATAACATCACTGGCTAATGCTACAGAAGTTATTTTTCAGTTAAGTTTCCGTCCCCTGTCGGGGATGTTGGTTTCAAATTACTTGTCGTTGCGCGAGGCAAGTTCTGCGACCTGCGTTTCCGTCCCCTGTCGGGGATGTTGGTTTCAAATCTGAAATGAAAGTCACGATTACTTATAGCTGCGGTCATGAGTTTCCGTCCCCTGTCGGGGATGTTGGTTTCAAATTGTACATGCAGTACAGCCGTATTTAAAAGAACGCGGCTTGTTTCCGTCCCCTGTCGGGGATGTTGGTTTCAAATGGATTCGCCTATAATTCACAATCGTCATGGGTCGACTTTGTTTCCGTCCCCTGTCGGGGATGTTGGTTTCAAATTTGGCCCCGTGTTGATAGGCACGTTTTTGCCAGACATTTTAGTTTCCGTCCCCTGTCGGGGATGTTGGTTTCAAATATTAAATGAGTTGATATAATTAAGACAATAAAAGAACAGGTTTCCGTCCCCTGTCGGGGATGTTGGTTTCAAATCATTCGTCTAGCAGACGTTCCTGCTTAGCCGTGTAGAAGTTTCCGTCCCCTGTCGGGGATGTTGGTTTCAAATTATGGTATTAGCACAGACGAAGACGATGAAGACGAAGAGGTTTCCGTCCTCTGTCGGGGATGTTGGTTTCAAATTTAAAACAGTAACGCGTCAAGCGCGGAAAATCTTGAAGCAGGTTTCCGTCCCCTGTCGGGGATGTTGGTTTCAAATACGTTTTGGCACAATGCGTATATGTGTACGCTTTTACGCCGTTTCCGTCCCCTGTCGGGGATGTTGGTTTCAAATAAATTTTTTATCTGCATCAGAAGCAGCAGTTCCATCCTGATTGTTTCCGTCCCCTGTCGGGGATGTTGGTTTCAAATACGTGAAGCACGTCATTACTTATCGTGGCGAGCACGTTTCCGTCCCCTGTCGGGGATGTTGGTTTCAAATTTGGAATAATTATTACTGTGAAGAAATGAATTATCCGTTTCCGTCCCCTGTCGGGGATGTTGGTTTCAAATCCTGTCGGTGGAATCCGTTGCGCGACAATGGAGAAACGGGCTTTTGCGGGGCGGATGGCAAAACGCTCAGTTTTGTCAATCGAAAAATTTCTATATGTTGCTCGAATCCTTATACAGCAAG
Organism: Mitsuokella sp. AF21-1AC; assembly: GCF_003458855.1. Classification (NCBI taxonomy): domain Bacteria; kingdom Bacillati; phylum Bacillota; class Negativicutes; order Selenomonadales; family Selenomonadaceae; genus Mitsuokella; species Mitsuokella sp. AF21-1AC. Next base: position 8,759 of record NZ_QRVW01000044.1, on the reverse strand, counting down.
CCGCGGTGCGGATTATGTCACCACCACAATGGATTTATTATTTTTAATTCTACGCAGATACGCAAAATCCTTCTTGTTTTCTTATTTTTGACATACATTGACTGTGCAAGGACTCTTGCCAGACATCACAAATAAATATGATATAATAAAGGCGTCGAATCAACTCTGCAGTCAGGGGAAATGTTTATGTTTCGTTCAAAAATCACGCGCCGGCTCGTAACATCCTTTTTGCTCATCATCTTTGCGTCCTTCGCCTTGCTCGGAGCCTTCCTGCTCCACTACTTCCACGACTACACACTCGAAAACGAGCGCACGGCCCTCATCCGCAACGCAAAAATCATCGAAGTCGCACTTGAACCAACCTTCTACGTCCGCAGCGACGCGCTCGATGACACGCTGGAACGCCTGCACAACGAGACGGGACTGCGCATCACCGTCATGGACGCCGAGGGCAACGTGCTCGGTGACACGGCTCAGACGGCCGACCGCCTCGACAATCATTTTGCGCGCGAGGAAGTCCAGGCCGCACTGACCTCTGACTACGGTGTCGCCGTGCGCGAAAGCGCAACGCTGCACGAAAACCTCATGTACGTCGCCGTCCCCATCCGGCACGACGGGCAGCTGACCGGCATCATCCGCACGGCCAATTCGCTCTCGCCGATGGAACACTCCTACCACACGATCTTCCAGGTCATCATCTGGGGTCTCTTTCTCGCGCTCAGCATCTCCTTCCTGATTTCCGTCTGGCTGGCCCACCGGCAGGTCCGGCCCATCATGCTGCTTTCGCAGGATGCCATGGCGATTGCGGCCGGCAATCTCGACAAACGCCTGCGCTGGCACAGCGGCGATGAATTCGATACCCTCGTGCAGACCATCAACCACCTGACCGAGAATCTGGCCAAGAAAATCCAAGAATCCCAGGCCGAAGCCCATAAGCTCGCGCTGACGCTCGACAACATCGACAACGCCATCATGCTCATCGACGCGCGCGGCAATATCGTCGACGCCAACCCGCAGGCCGAAGCCATCTTCCATCTGTCGCCGGGCTGCCTGCAGCGCCACAGCATCCACGTCATCGGCAATGCCCAGCTCTCGGAAACGGCTCAGGTCGTCAGCCGCGAGGACCGCTCTCAGACCATCACGTTCCACACCGACCGCGATGATGGCGAGCATTACACCTTCCAGGTCTTCCTCGCGCCCTTCCCCGAGGAAAACGATCAGAAACTCGTGCTCGCCGTCTTCCACGACATCTCGATGCTGCAGGAAATCAACGACCGGCAGGCGGAATTTGTCAGCAATGCCGCCCACGAACTTGCAACGCCCCTGACTTCAATCTCAGGCTTTGCCGAAACCCTGCTCGACGATGACTTCAAGGACCCCGATGCCAGCCACCATTTCGCCGGCATCATCTACCGCGAAGCACAGCGCATGAGCCGCCTCATGAAAAGCCTGCTGCAGCTCGCGCGCCTCAGCGACGAAACGTGCCGCAAGCAGCTCGTGCAGGTGCCCGTTGACCTCGCAGCCGTCGCACGGCAGGAAGGCCAGGCCCTCCTCGATGCGGCAGAGGCCAAAAATCAGCAGCTCATCATTGAAGGAACGGAAAACCCGCTCTTCATGCTCGCAACTCCCGAGCTCTGCGGACAGATTGTCCATAACCTCATCGAGAACGCCATCAAGTACACGCCAGAAGGCGGCACGATCACGGTCCGCGCCGCAGGCACAGATGCGTCAGTCAACCTGTGCGTCGAGGATAACGGCATCGGCATCGCCGCCGCAGACCTGCCGCGCATCTTCGACCGCTTCTACCGCGTCGACAAGGCCCGCGCCCGCAAGTCCGGCGGCAACGGCATCGGCCTCTCGCTCGTCAAGTTCCTCGTCGAGCTATTCGGCGGCCAAATCAAAGCCGAAAGTGAGGTAGGCCGCGGTACCCGCTTCACCCTGACCTTCCCGCGCTGCCAGCAGTAACAAGCTATAGAGAAAGTCCCTCCGTTTGCTTATCAGGATTTTTCATCATCCTGCCAAGCAAGCGGAGGGATTTTTCTTGTCCATGCATATCGCCGACAGGCAAACATCTTCCGGGTTCTCGACTGTAGCAAACAATCAATTTACCTTTTAAGCCCGAGACTCCGGATGCCATAAAGAAGAAAGAATAGTGGCGTAGGATCATGGATTCTCTCATCAAAAAGATGGATGAACTTACGTCTTCTTGACTGGTAATAATAAAATACCTAGTACAAGCACCAAGCAAAAGCGAGATGCTTTTCTTATGCCCAATTTTAAAGAAAAGAGGAATATACAATGGAGAACCAGGATAATATGCTGCATTTTAATCTCCAGCGCTTTGCCGATACCGGCGAGTCCGGCGGCCAGGGAGGACAGGAACCTCCAGTAAAAGCCGATGCTAACGATGCGAATAACCGGTAAGCCAGCTGAGAAAAAGCACCTTGCATGATTTGCAAAGTGCTTCTATTCAATATTCTATATTAGGATCATCTTCGATGTATACCATTTCGTATACGTCTTTTCCTGCATGAAGGCATTGCTCAATCACATTAATACACCAAGCCTCTCCTCTATTTAGTAATGGTATAGTAGGAAATCCATCTGGAAATTTTTCGTTATATGCGTCAAATGCTTCGTAAAATGTCATGATATATCAGCCTCCTTGATAATATACAGATATGCCTGAAGGTATGAGGCATATAGTTTTTAAACCAGTGCAATCCTTCAAGGCTCACTGGGATCACCGAAACGACTTGTTTCAGTCCACGCACCCATGAAGGATCATCCCCGCGAGTGCGGGGGCTCACCAGCTACAGCCGCATGGTACTGGTTCTCTGACAAATTGTCCGCCTGCATCTATGCATGCAAGCTTGTGACAGTCTGCACATACTGTCGGGCGGCCGCTTGAGGCTGCTGCCACCGCAACTCCTCCTTTTCTGGTATAATATAAGTATCAAGAACATTCAGGAAGGTGGTCATCATGACAGTTCTTTTCGGGCTTATATGTGCATTCCTTCTTCTTACCATCTTTGCTACGTGCCTTTCCGGCGCGCTTGGCTTTTTGTACGGACTTTTCAAAAAGCTCTGAGCTCCGCAGTGCGGGGCTTATTTTTTATACTGCATCTCCAGCCTGCGCGGCACTTAAAATCAGCTCACCCAAGTCGGAAGCACCTCCGACCACGATTGCCAGCTTCTGGAAACTGCCAAGCAACATCTGCACCAATCAGGATTTGCAAATCGCTGATTTTATTTAAATTCTCTGCCTCCTAACATGTTCATCATGCTATAATAAAAAAGGGGTGGTTCTATGTCATTCCGTATCATTTTGGGCGATATTTCTCCCGAGTACAAGCTTTTTGGCAACACCTTGGTTGCCACGGGGCGTCCTCCTATCGCCGTTAACAGGGTATCTGTCCTGGATTACGAGGAAATTTCCCATTGCACCGACTACGGGCTCAGCTGGCTGCGCACACTTCCCGCCTTGGCTTTCGGCCTTCTTTGCTTCAGTCTCGTCGGCGCTATCTCATTTGCCGCAATCGCCGGCTTGAAAGTACGCCAGTTCTATACGTTCCGCATCACCGTCCGCTATTACGGATCCTTTATCGCCGTCGCGGATAAGACAACCTACAAAGATTTCCTGCAAGCTTATCTTGATTCCGACGAGTCCGCCTGATGGCGGTCTTTTTTTAATCCAATCCAAACTCTTTGCGCAAGATGGCCTCATCCTCTTCTCGCTGCTTCCTCTTGCGCTCCTCCATCTGCTCCTTTACCTCCGGATAGAGCAGCACGAGGATTTCCTCCATCATGATGGGATGCTCAAGCTGCACATTAACGAGCCACGAGAGGAAATAAGCCCACTTCTCGTCGCTGCGTTTCTCCGCTGTCCGCCGTCCCTCGAGGATCTTGTAGAATTCTCCAACCTGCAGGGAATCATCCCCGCGAGTACGGGGCTCACTGTAGCTCCGGAGCCCATCCAAGCGAAGATGATAACGAGGATGAAAACGGTGGGCCCTAGGAAGGCGGCCAAGAATCCACAAAGGGTTTTCAGGAGGCGATGAAGGATAAAGAGCCGGAGCCGAAGAGGACAGAAGACCGAAGGCCTTGGAATGAAGAGAACCACCCACGCCGGTCAGATGGAAAGTTTGGAAAGGGTGGGAATAAGGGCTCGACAAAAAGCAATGAACATGGTAGTGTAGAACTAAGCCCAAAAGGTGTGAACCGATTATGGGTGCGAGGCTTTGCCAATAAACAAAAGCTCATGAATCATTGGAAAAACGGAAGGACGCACCGAGATGAATATCCTGACTTTACGATCGGGCAATATGTTGCACGAGCTGTGCAACTGGCTGAAATGCCTGTTGGTGGTGACATACTCGGCCATATCGACAAAGATGGCATCATTATCAGATATGACCGAAAAACTAATGATTTTGTAAAAGCATCCATAACAAAAGGGTTTCGCACTATGTTTAAGCCGATAGATGGCGAATCATATTACATAAATATGTGTAAGGAGGATATCGAACGTGGCGGAAAAGGTTAAGTGCCCGGTATGTGGCAAAAGCGAATTTGATGAACGGGACAATTTCGATATCTGCCCTATCTGCTATTGGGAAAATGATGATTATCAGATTCGTCACCCGGATAAGAGTGGCGCAAATCGTATGAGCCTCAATGAGGCACGGGCTGCCTACAGGGCAGGAAAGAAGGTAAAATGACATGGACAACGTCCGCATCATATACCGAATACTGAAAGCTTTGGAAGCCAGTATGGATTCAGAGGAGTTCGACGAGCGCATGATTTCAGCCGAAACTCTCGGGATAAGCCAATACCGTTTGTATTCTATCCTCCGTATGCTGGTCAAAGCAGAACTGATTGAGGGGATTGCAGTTGATACCGATGCCACAGGAAATTTCTTGATCAGCAAAGGGCGACCGCGGTTGACACTTCAAGGCCTTGAGTACCTGAATGAAAACAGTATGATGCAGAGAGCTATGAGAATGGCCAAGGGTATCAAAGATAGCGTTCCTGGTTTATAACCGCTTGTACAATGTGCAGGCGGTTTTCTTATGCCCAAAATAGGAGGAAGGATATGTCACGAGTAGGAGGAAGGATATGTCACGAGCGGATTTATGGGAGCCTAAAGCGCGTATAGAAGCAGAGTTCCGGCGTTCGCTCCTGGAAATCGCCAAGCAGATTGTGTCATGCGAGTCGGCAAGACGAATGACCCAAGGCTTATCCGGATTACGCTTGACCATCTGTCGCACTCCTCCGAGTTTATGCGGCTATCGCGAGCGGTTGCCATGAAAATGGTAACGGGTCTTTTTGCTGATCAAGGGCGCACATGGCGCGAGGCCGCCCGCCACAACACAAGTGGGTAGGATGACATACGAGGCACTGCGGAGCGAGCTTAGTAAGCGCTAAATAATACAGTGTATATACTCCCCCCTCCGCCTTGTGGGATAATGGTCTCACATGAATGTCTCAAGGCATGCGCCGAGGAATTTGGTAATATGAGGACATATAGGAAATTCAGGAATCTCGGGAAATCCGGGAAAATCGGGAAATTCGGTAATCCTCAGAAGCGGCGGTATGTGCCGCGGTGGACGCAGATCATCATGGAGCAGCGAGCCAGCGGCCTTTCCGGCATGGCATACTGCCGCCGTGCCGAAATCAACTGCAAAACGTTCTACTACTGGCAGAATGTCATCCAAAAGGAGCTGCTGGCAAGTAAGGCGCAATATACGGATGTGGTGGAGACGTTGTCTCCTTCATCCGAACCAATAAAGCCGTCAAAAGGTGAGCACGAGACGAGTACCCCAAAGACTCCGGCAATACCGGAGGAGGTTGCGCTGAGACGCTCGAGCCACCTGCTGAATCAACTCCAGCACTGCCCGAGCCACCCGAATCCACATTGCAAGAAGGGGTTCACTTCGTTTCATTGAAGTGCACAAAGCCGTCCTCTCAATCAGCGCAGCCACCACAGTCACCACAGCCAGCGTTGGAGATTTTCTGTGGGACAACACGCATCACGGTAACAAAAGATACGCCACCAGAGCTTTTGCGGCAGACTCTCTGTATCCTAAGGGATGTGTTCTCATCATGCTAATCCGAGAACTCACGGCGGAGCACATCTATCTGGCCTGTGGCCATACGGACATGCGGAAGTCCATCGACGGGCTTGCCGCCTTGGTTGTCTCGCGGTTCCATCTGGACCCGCACCAGCCGGCGCTTTTCTTGTTCTGCGGCCGTCGCAAGGACCGTATCAAGGGGCCGCTCTGGGATAAGACGGATTTTCTGCTGCTCTGCAAGCGCCTCGAAAATGGCAAGTACCAATAGCCGGATGAGCCCAAGGACGTGCTGGAGATCTCGGAACAGCAGCTTCACTAGCTCACGGAAGGGCTCACCCTAAAGACGGAAGTCCAGATGCTCAAGGCCCAGATTGCCCGGCTGCAGAAGATGGTATATGGGTCCCGCACGGAAAAGACGAAGCGGATTGGAGACTGCAAACGAGCAGATGGACTTTTTCAACGAGGCGGAGTCGAGGCGAAGAAAAATGCGCCCGAACCGTGCATTGAGATGCCCGCACGTCTACAGGCGTTGCGGCACAGCCCTGACGTCCATGGCCAAAGAGAAGCTCCGCACGGAAATTGAGTTCATCCCCGCCAAGATTAAGGTCATCGACTACTGCCGCAAATCCTTCCAGTGCCTCGCTTGCCGCAAGGAAGAGCATTTCTCCATCGAGAAGCCGGCCATGCCGCTCGTCTCGCGACTGCAGCAGGACCTCCTCGAGCAGGATGTCATCCATGCAGATGAGACACCCGTACAGGTCCACAAAGAGAAGGGGCGCAAGAACTGGTTGTTCAGCGACTCTCTGAAAGGAGCCAAGGCCAACGGCCTGAATCCGTTCCAATACCTCTTCGAGCACCTGCCAAACGCCGACATCCAGCAGCATCCCGAGTACCTCGACGACGTCCTGCCATGGAATGAGACAATCCAGTGAAACTGCAAATGAACCATCCAAATTTCCTTGCTCGCACAGCAGCGCTTTTTGATGCGCATTTCAGTGATGACGAAAATTTTAGCCATCAGGCTGGCAGATTATACACCGGATAATTTAGCGCTTACACTATGATACGCGCATCGCGATGACCGTCCTTTTCTAAGCTGCCTATGCGGCAGTTAACATACGTGCCTGGCAAAATGAGGTGCTTGGCAATTTCTAAGCTGCCTATGCGGCAGTTAACGATATAGCAAAGATATAAAAAAGAATCTTGTCTTTCTAAGCTGCCTATGCGGCAGTTAACATTAGTAATCTGATGATTACAAGTCAGCAAGATTTCTAAGCTGCCTATGCGGCAGTTAACTGTATTATCGCGTCGGGCTTATGGATACTTTTTTTCTAAGCTGCCTATGCGGCAGTTAACGAAAGGAAGTTAAAAATGGCTAAATATTTTTCTTTCTAAGCTGCCTATGCGGCAGTTAACCATTGCCTGCAATGCCCGTCGCGTGAGCTTTTTTTCTAAGCTGCCTATGCGGCAGTTAACTAGTACACACCGTATTTCAGACCATATTCGACTTTCTAAGCTGCCTATGCGGCAGTTAACTCGTCTTTCAATGTCTGGCAAAACGGCAAACATTTCTAAGCTGCCTATGCGGCAGTTAACCCTGTTGCCCATTCCGTGGGCACGGGTGTTATTTTCTAAGCTGCCTATGCGGCAGTTAACCGTATTCGATTTGCCATATAGGATCAGCTCCATTTCTAAGCTGCCTATGCGGCAGTTAACTTGCTGTCATCATATGGTATCCTTTCTTTTGATTTCTAAGCTGCCTATGCGGCAGTTAACAAATCATTGCCGACTGTGCCGTTCTGTGTGCATTTCTAAGCTGCCTATGCGGCAGTTAACGCCCGCGACATTGTGACGGACTATTTTAGTATTTTCTAAGCTGCCTATGCGGCAGTTAACTTACCCCACAGGAGATAAGCTACCTTCTTCTTTTTCTAAGCTGCCTATGCGGCAGTTAACAAGGAAATCAACGAGAGCAATGCGAAGCGAGATTTTCTAAGCTGCCTATGCGGCAGTTAACATCATCCGGTTGCTCAACAAGATGAATATCATTTTCTAAGCTGCCTATGCGGCAGTTAACGTAGTTACGTACATGGTAGCACGACAGATAAATTTCTAAGCTGCCTATGCGGCAGTTAACAGGAAATCAACGAGAGCAATGCGAAGCGTGACTTTCTAAGCTGCCTATGCGGCAGTTAACTTTGTGGCATGTTCACCTTGATTTACGGAATATTTCTAAGCTGCCTATGCGGCAGTTAACACGGTCACAAAGGTTTGCGCCGACATCCCAATTTTCTAAGCTGCCTATGCGGCAGTTAACCAGATAAGATTTACCTCATTCGCCCGAAGCGCTTTCTAAGCTGCCTATGCGGCAGTTAACAAGCATAATATACTAATATAATATGATGATAATTTTCTAAGCTGCCTATGCGGCAGTTAACCATGGGGGCTCTCTATGCCAATCGGATCTCTTTTTCTAAGCTGCCTATGCGGCAGTTAACAAATACACCCATTCACATAATCGGCCTCAAGAATTTCTAAGCTGCCTATGCGGCAGTTAACGTCTCTACATCGTACCTCTGGGGTAACTCATATTTCTAAGCTGCCTATGCGGCAGTTAACTATTAAAAACACTGTTAGTTATTGACTCAAACTTCGCAGTTACTAAAACACTGATTTATTTTTAG
>NZ_QRVW01000043.1:0-15003 GCF_003458855.1 Mitsuokella sp. AF21-1AC | reverse complement strand
TCGGCCCTCCGGGCCACTTTCCCCAAAGGGGACAGCATTCTTCCGAAACCATCGCGCAAGCGACGGATGTGCGGGGCGTCCCCTACGGGGAAGCTGTCGCGTCAGCGACTGAAGGGGCATCTGCTCTTATTGCCGGCCTCGCCCGATGTAAACCATCCCATTAAATATGTACATTCCCTTCTGGCAGTCGCGAACACAACCTATCTTTGACAGTCCGATCAATCGCTTGACAAACACCAGAAAAATTTTGCCAAACTTCACGATTTGTAAACCGCAAAATAAAAATTCCCATTTTACTCAAACGATGTGTCCGCTCCATGTCGTACTCTAATTGAGTTCCTGAAGCATGCTGTTCGCCGTCAAGTTCCACCCCTAGCTGAACTTTTGGACAATAAAAATCTACAATATATTCCAGTATCGGCCGCTGACGTCGAAAACGAACTGGATACTGACAAAGAAAATCATACCACAAATGACGTTCCTCTTTCGTCATCTCGCGACGAAGTGTCCTAGCCTTTGTAAGCAAATCTTTCCGCAAACAAGTCATCGCTATCCCCCTTGTCGTAAAAGCCTTATAAAGTTATATGTATTCCTATTGTATCATGAAACCATCATTTGCAGATTCACAGTTCGATTTTCAGTCATCCTCCATGGCATTATCTGCAGCTTCCCCTTTCGGCCCTCCGGGCCACTTTCCCCAAAGGGGACAGCATTCTCCCGGAACCGTCGCGCAAGCAACGGATGCGCGTGGCGCCCCCCTCGGAAGCCTGTTGTGTCAACCACAGATGCGCAGTCAGCCCCTCTGAGGAGTTTGTCACGTCAGCAACGGATGTGCGTGGCGTCCCCTCTGGGGAAGCTGTCGCGCCAGCGACTGAAGGGGCAACTGCTCTTATTGCCGGCCTCGCCCGATGTAAACCATCCTCATTTGCATACTCAAGCCGTCTTTCACCTTTCTCTACCCCCCCCTTGCCTGCAGTTTCCCCTTTCGGCCCTTCGGGCCACTTTCCCAAAAGGGGACAGCATTCTCCCGGAACCGTCACGCAAGCAACGGATGCGCGTGGCGTTCCCTCGGAAATTCTGTTGTGTCAACCACAGATGCGCAGTCAGCCTCCACCGAGGAATCTCGCGTTAGCAACGGATGCGCGCGGCGTCCCCTCCGGGGAAGCTGTCGCGTCAGCGACTGAAGGGGCATCTGCTCTTATTGCCAGCCTCGCCCGATGTAAACCAACCCATTCGCCTGTTCAAATCATCGTTCACCTACCGTTGTCTCCCTTGCCTGCAGCTTCCCCTTTCGCCCCTTCGGGCCACTTTCCCCAAAGGGGACAGCATTCTCCCGGAACCGTCGCGCAAGCAACGGATGCGCGCGGCGTCCCCTCCGGGGAAGCTGTCGCGTCAGCGACTGAAGGGGCATCTGCTCTTATTGCCAGCCTCGCCCGATGTAAACCATCCTCATTTGCGTACTCAAGCCATCTTTCACCTGCCGCTGCCTTCCTTGCCTGCAGCTTCCCCTTTCGGCCCTTCGGGCCACTTTCCCCAAAGGGACAGCACAAAAAGGACCTCCGAAGTTGTTGTTCGGAGGTCCTGAGGCTTTGCCCTGGGCAATTATTTGCTGTTGTTCTGTGCGTCTGCGGCGATATCCTGGAAGTTGGCATATACGCCGTCGAGATCGGCGGGGAGAATGCCCATCTCGCTGAAACCGATATGCAGCGCTTGAGCAAAGAGGTCGACGTTATGCTTTTCGTCGCCGGTCTGCATCATCGTGCGTGCAGCAGCGTTGAGCGGCATAACGTGGAATGTCGAGCCGTTGTAGATCAGGCGGAATTCGCCCGTGCCGGTGCTCGTCGTAATGTCTTTCGTGTACTCACGATACTGCGTCTTCGGCTGATTCGGCTCCGGCAGGCGCTTGCCCGTCGGGGAGATATCGACCTTGGCTGCCTGGGACTTGACGTCGTAGGTACCATAGTTCGTCATCTTGCCGTCATCGATCTTGAAGAACGGCAGCTGGACTTTGATGATGTGGCGCTCGCGGTCAATCCCCGGGCCCTCATCACGCGTCCCCCAGTCTTTCTCGACTGTGCCGCTTTCCTTCTCCGAAGGCGTCTGCGGGTTCGTCGGCAGCGTATAGCCGCCATTGCCCGGCACAACTGGCGGCACGACCGGGGGATCAATATCCGGCTTGCTCGGCGAAACGACAGCCACGCCATCATAATGGAAGCGATAGTTGCCGATGACCTCGGATTCGCCTGGCTTGAACGGATGACCGTTGATGTCCGTGATGACATCATACGTGAACTCACCCGTCTGATCTCCCAGATTCGGCGTCCACGTTGCATGGTCACCATAAGAGAGTTTGCTGTCGATATCGGGGTCCACATACGTGATATCCTGCGTCGTATTGCCCTTGCCATAGACGCGGACATAAACATCCTTCGGATCAATATGGAGGTTCGATTTGCCCGGCGTAATCTCATAATTCTTGAGATAGTCCTTGCCCGAAACATCGGTCGTGACCGTATAGTCACCCAAGTTATTCGTACGGGTATCATTATCAAGATAACCATTACCATACGTATAATCGTAGACAAGGCCCGTCGTATCGTTCTCATCGCCATTCGTCAGGCCAGTAAGGGACGAACCGCTTCCCGGCGTCACCGTACCATACTCCGTCGTGATATCCGGCGTTGTAATAGAGAGTTTCGCTTTCTCAATAACCGAATCACCATCATTAAAGTGAATGTTGTAGTTGCCTAGTGATGTGTCATCAGCCTTGAGTTTATAATCCCTGCCAGCATCCTGTGTTGTTCTGCCATTTGTACCATCACCTGTATTGGTATACTTCAAGTCTTTATTCTGCAGGTTATCGGTAATAACTGATACATCATCGCCATTCAGTACCGGGATATTGTTATGATCATATCCATATCCATTCGTATCAAAAGCTTTACCATAAGTAGTCTTGACATCATTAAGATTCAATGTGATGTCCGCTTTATTTACCTTCAGATCACCTGTTGTCGTAACCGTATAGTTGGCACTCATATCATTGCCAGCAGCATCTGAAATCTTGATGTTCGAGAAATTGCTGCTGTCCAGAGCATCTTGATAAACGGTATCGCTTGCATCCGCAGTAGAGCCATTCGGATGATTGGTCTTCCGATTCTTATCATAACTGCTGTCTGTCTTAATAGTCGGTGTTTTGCCCGTTAAATTATCGTACGAAACCTTGGCACCGAAAAGTGTGCCGGTGGTTGTATCGGTCCATTTGGTGATTGTGCTATTGCCATACGTCTGTTCACCCGTGCCAGAAACAGTCAAAGCTTTAGGCGTAATGATAAGCGTCCCGTTTTCTTTTTTCAACAGATGTCCATTCAGTCCTACAGCATCAATATTTACATCGACATTATAAATGGATTTATTTTTATCTGTACCGGCGGTATCACCATTGGTACGCGTTGCATCTGCGGCTGACCCCCTGCTAGATACTGTTACCGTGCCATCAATATAACTTTTAAGATCTTTCTCCTGGAAAGCGTTGCTAAAAGAACTTACATTAACCGGTGTTTTACCATCCGACTTCGTATATTCTTCGCGATAGTTCAAGTCATTATACATATTCTCAGAAGTCAGCTCTTCGTCAGCTTGTGATATCGTCGTATTTGTACCGGAAGTATCACCATATACTTTCGTATAATTATCAGCGCTTATTGTAATGGTCGGCGTTGTTTGGAAAATATATTTGCCACTGGCATTTTCGTCAGCTGCTTCAGTTGTAGCATATGAAGACAGTGTCACACCTGCCGCATTGACAGTGGTTACCGTATTCTGATTGGATTTGCTCGTCCACATTGCATCGGTGCCGCTGTTTAAGTTGGTGCCAAATGTGTCAAGATCCGGCGAGGCCGAGTAGATTTTCCAGCTGCCACCCGTACCAGTGGTAATAGCATTCTTGGCAGCTTGTGACGTAGCGTTGACAAACGAACCGCTCGTTCCCTGTGCATCAATAACAACAGCGTCATTTGCTCCACTAGCCGCGGTTAATGTGCCGTCATCTCCCAAGGCATCGTCTTTCTTTTCTTTATTGGTCGTGGTTGTCAACGTGATGATGCCGTTGCTTTTCGTCGAGGTCAACGAAATCTTGCCGCCGTTAAGCAAGCCACCATTTGCATCAGTCTTGCCACTCGACGTGATGCCATGAACGGTAATATCGCCTGTAGCATTGGTTGTGATATTATCGGTAGCATTTGTATTGCCAGAATTCGTTGTAGATCCCGACGTCATGCGACCACCAATCGTTACATCAGCACCTGTGATGTCGATACCATGGTCCGTGTTGATTGTGCCCATATTGTAATCTGTAGCGCTTGAACCACCTATTGTTACATTTCCCGTTGTATGAATAGTTACCGTGTCAAGTTTCTCAGAGCCACCAATATTCCCCTGCAATTTAACGATTCCACTGCCAGCCTGGATATTCAGATTAGAATGCGCCAAATTCTTTTCCTGAACAAAACCAACCGTAGATCCGCCTTCAATAGAAGCATCATCCCACATACCTGTGCCACCATATCCAACAGTCAAAAAAGGAGAACTATCATCCGGCTGCCAATGACTTTTAGCATTATCACTAGACCAGTTCGAAAAACCATATGCCTCAGATCCTTTTGTATCCGTCTTATTACTTCCATTATATTGAGATTTCCTCATATCATAGAAAAGGATTCCCGTATTGTTATTTGCTTCTCCCTCAGGTCCGGTTACCCAATAAAAACCTGACTGATAAGTAGGGTCTACAGGCATATCATTATAAGGATTATTCTTTAAATCATTGTTTTTGCCACGAATTCCAGAGCCACGGCCGCCTACATAAAGTGGCAGCTGATAATCTGGAGCAGTAAGAGAATTTTCTAGTCGAGTTGTAATAGTAGCTAAATAGGTATCTCCAGCGGCAGATCCGCCTCCCGTATTTCCTTTTGCTAAATCGGCTGCAACAAACCAATTATTTATCATCAACTCTTCAATAATCGCTAATTTCTGTGCATCTGTATAATCGGCAGGATTTGTACTCCCAGAAAAATTAGCTATAGATACTTTCAAGTAATACAGATAATCTTGAAAAGACATCGAGCCTTTCTCCATAATAAATGCTCGATATCCCTTACCAGTACCATCAGATACAGATGTATACCATCTAGTATGCTGAGAGTTTATCTCCGTATCGCTTGTTTTTTTTGTGGATTTACCGGATGCAGTAATCGTATGAAAATTATAATATATTTCACCGTTTGCAAATGTGTAAGGATCATATGTATATATATAATTTCCATTACTATCTTTCTTGTATATATAATTTCCACTACTATCTCTTTTAGCGTTGCCATTTTCGTCCGTTTCTCGAACATAGTTCACGCCAATAAATTTATATGCGGGAACAATATTATTGGTCAGATAATAATACGGACTGTTTGTATCTTTAGGATCAGTCAAAGATTTAAATAAATTAGTTAAGGCTGCACCACCTTCTATATAAGAAGTATAGCTATTACCTGAATTGATCAATCCTGTAACGGTGACAGCCCCACTAGTTTTAGCTGTTGCATCATTGGTATCAATATTAAGAGTACCACCATTTAAACCAATAGCCACTTCACCATTTAACGTTACAGCTCCACCTTTTGTAATGATAGAGCGATTTCCAAGCGCACCAGACTCTCCTTGTGCATTAAGATTTCCAAAATATGTACCTATCGTACCAGCGGTATGATCAGCTTGGCCAGTATAAGTACCATAGCCATAACCCTTTTTCCCATTCCCTGTAAATTTCACAGGATTACCTGAGACGCCACCACTAGCAGATGTAAAAAATCCACCATTCGTATTAATATCTGCATTGATGATGACAGCACCAACACCGTCATTATTCGTATTAGAATTCAAAATTACATTTAGCTTACCACCACTGGCCTGTGCATCAATAGGCTTATTAATCGTTATGTTTCGATTAGCCTCTAGTGTAAAGGTAGCTTCATCATCTCCAACAGTCGGATTGATTTCAGAATTCAAAATAATATTTGCAACTCCATTTGCTGCCGCTGCTTGGATTGTTACATCGGTTCCTGCATTTAAAAGCGTATTAACCAGGCTTCCTTTAATCCAAGTCACAGCTATATCAGTAGCCGATGTATTAGTTCCTTTAGCTCCGGGGTCATTATAAGCTACACGTGTATTACTAGTAACCTCAGAATCCGACAGTGTCTTAGTTTCAATAGACGAATCAAGACCTTGCGTAGGATCATCATCAGAAATATATACGGCTAACGGATCGAGCAGCCACTCGCCGCGGCTGCCGTTGATGCCCTTCGCGTCGATATTGAGGTTGCTGCCCAGATTCAACACGTCGCCGGACGTTTCGATCTTGCCGCCGTCAATGGTGCCGCGGGCTAAGAGATTGGTTCCATCATGGACCGTCGTGGTGTTGCCGATGACCTTGATGCTGCCGGCGCTCTGATTGTTCTCGAGGCCCGATGCGTCGATGGTGCCGCTCACCTCAACGACACCGTTATTGCCGCCGTCGAGCAGGATCTCGCCCTTCTCGTTCTGACGCAGGGTCTTGGCTTCAATCGTACCCGTGTTGTTGACGACGGTACTCATGACATCGCCGGCCTGCTTTGCCGTCATGACGACGTAGCCGCCGTCAGCACGCAGCACGCCGGTGTTGAGCGTGCTGGCCTTCGCGAGCTTGCCGTCAACATCGAAATTGATTTTGCCGGCCGTATCGGCAGACAAGGTAATCGTCTTGGCCGCAGCCAGGGCAATCCTGCCACCCTCATTTGTGATCGTGCCATTGTTCGCAACGGAAGCCGCATGCAAGGCAACGAGACCGCCCTCAGCCTTGATCTGGCCTTCGTTGATGACCGAGGCACTGGTGTTCGCATCATCGGCAGCAAGCGAAACATCGCCCGTACTCGTGCCGAAACCTGCCATCGCCGCATCGCTGACCCTGGCCGTAGAGGCCACAAGGCTGCCAACATCGACACTGGCATTCTGGCCGAACAGCACACCGTTCGGATTGACGACAAACACCTGGCCATTGCCCGTGAGCTGGCCATCGATAACGGACTTCGCATCGCCCGTCACGCGATTGAGCGCAATGGACTGCGCATCCGGCTGACGGAAATTGACGCGTTCGTCATTCGCAATATCAAAATTCTTCCAATCAATCGCGACACGCTTCGTGCTCTGATTGATTTCCATATTTTTATTGTCATCGCTTCTCTGGATTGTCGCCTCACCGGAGCGGACAATATCGCCCTGCGGCATGGCATGCGTGATACTACCGAACGACATGGTCAGCATAGCGGCCGCCACAGCTGCCGTCTTGCGCTGCCATGCCCGTTTCATTTTACGTTCCATCTCGGGTTCCCCTCCTAAGAAAAATACAGAACATCATGTCTTGAGCCCACATGTTCCTTTTAGGGTATATTATACTAATTTCTAATCGTTTATTCAAGAAAATTTAATTGTTATGAATAATAAGTTCTTTTTATACCGACAGTAATTTTCAAAAAAAGAGCAGGTTGTCAGGAAATTCCTGACAGCCTGCCCAGTTGCAGGGTTGGCTGCTGATTTCGACTTTGAGCACTTCGTCTCCACACTACGTGCCGAGCATCGAGCCTGTGCCCCTTTGCATGTCTCCATCGATACGCGAGGCTTCGCTCGCGGCCATGCCCGCTTACGGGTGATTTATACCCGGGGAACCCTATTCAGTTTTACCTGGCTCATTCGTTTTCATCGAAGTGGACATAGACGCCGTCGAGGTCTTCGAGGAGGATACCCATCTCGTTGAAACCGGCATGGAGTGCCTGAGCGTAAAGCTCAACGTTCTGCGTAGCGTCGCCGCTTGCAATCACGTTCTTGGCCATCATGCCAACCGGTTTGATGCGGAAGGTCGAGCCATCATAGATCATGCGGAACGTGCCCGTACCAGCAGCTGTCGTCAGTTCCTTCGTGTATTCGCGGTACTGCGTCTTCGGCTGGTTCGGTTCCGGCAGGCGTTTGCCCGTAGCCTCAAGGGTTACTTTGTCCGGATCCGTTGCTACGCTGTAGGTGCCATACTGGCTGACTTCGCCATTCTGTACTTTGAAGAATGGCAGTTCGGCGCTCGCCAAGCCTGCGACGCGGTCGACGCCCGGGATACCATGGTTGCCCATGCTGTTCGTCCAGGAAGCCGTACCATCGATATTCGACGGGTTGTTGTGATCGATATCGGGTTTCGTCGGCGGATTCGGTTCATCCGGCGTAATGGTGGCCAGTCCTTCGTAGTTGAAGCGATAGTTGCCGATGACATCGCCAGTCGTAACTTTCTGCCCATCGATGTAGGTCAGGATGCTGTACTGGTTGTTGCCAAGGTCCTGATCCAGCGTGTAGAGGGTATTGACACGTTCGCCATAAGCGAGCTGCGAGTCAACAAGCGGATTTTCCGTATAGGTGACATCGCTCGTCGTTTTGCCCGTACCCGTGACGAAGAACGTGACATCCTTCGGCGTGATGGTAGCCGTTGCCTTATTGCTGGTAATCGTGTAGTTATTGAGGAAATCTGGCCGCGACTCCAATTTGATGGTCGTCTCGAACGGATCATACGCTTCAAAGGTACCATCTGCCCTCTGCTTGACATTGTTCGTCTTAGTGTTGTTGTTCAAGTAAGCTCCACCATAATCATTGTACTCACCATAGTCAAAGATGAAACCAGCGTCTGGCATCTCATCGCCATTCGTAAAGCCTTCTACTTTGGTGTTCGCCAATTCGATTGTGCCATACTCCGTCACAATGTCATCCGTCGTGAGCTTGAGTTCAGCCGGCGTGACACTTGCCGTGTTATCGAAGGTTGCGCTCTTTGCGCCGTCTGCGAACTGGTAGTTGCCATTCATTGCATCGCTGAGTTTGATGGTCGTGTTATAAACCTTGTCGCCAACATCGTAAGTGACCTGACCTTCGCTGGCTCCTGTCAATGCACTGGAATCCGTGATTGCCAGTTCATACATGCCATCGCCATTGACCCCCGTAAAGGTGGCCTTGCCAAATGGATCTTGCTGACCATACTTCGTCGTGTAGAGCGGCGAGCCATCAAGATTGACGATATCGTCCTTGGTAATCGTGTACGGCTTGACTTCTGCATCGCCCTTCTCAACATGGATGTTGTAATTGTTGAGCACCGAATTCGTTGCACCAAGCAGGTCGTAGTGGCCGACGTCCTTCGTAGCCTTGCCGTTCTCGCCGATACCTTCGTTCGTGTAATCGAGATCGCCAATCGCTGCTTTCAGCTTGTCTGCACTATCTCCATTGGTTGGGTTCGTGACCGAATAGTCATATGCATCCTTGTTAAACGGCGTACCGTAAGTCGTCCAGACATTTCCCACCTTAACCGTAAGGTCTGCCCTCGTGACGCTGGCGCTATCGTTAAAGGTCAGCTGCGTCAAGCCAGTCAGGCCATAGTTGATGAGATCCTGAGCCGTGAAACCTTCCAGCGATACAATCGTATTGTAGTTGTCACCGACCGATTTCGTAATGCGGCCAGTCCGGTCGCCCGTCAATGCACTGGAACCAATAATCTTCAGCGTCTTCTCGCCATTGCCATTTACATCCTTAAAGGTTGCATTGCCGAATTCATCACGTTCGCCATACTTCGTGGTGTACGTAGCATTCGTGAAGTACTCGTTCAAATTGTTCTGTACATCAAGCGGCCTGACTTCTGCATCGCCCTTCTCAACATGGATGTTGTAGTTGTTGAGCACCGAATTCGTTGCACCAAGCAGGTCGTAGTGGCCGACGTCCTTCGTAGCCTTGCCGTTCTCGCCGATACCTTCGTTCGTGTAATCGAGATCGCCAATCGCTGCTTTCAGCTTGTCTGCACTATCTCCATTGGTTGGGTTCGTGACCGAATAGTCATATGCATCCTTGTTAAACGGCGTACCGTAAGTCGTCCAGACATTTCCCACCTTAACCGTAAGGTCTGCCCTCGTGACGCTGGCGCTATCGTTAAAGGTCAGCTGCGTCAAGCCAGTCAGGCCATAGTTGATGAGATCCTGAGCCGTGAAACCTTCCAGCGATACAATCGTATTGTAGTTGTCACCGACCGATTTCGTAATGCGGCCAGTCCGGTCGCCCGTCAATGCACTGGAACCAATAATCTTCAGCGTCTTCTCGCCATTGCCATTTACATCCTTAAAGGTTGCATTGCCGAATTCATCACGTTCGCCATACTTCGTGGTGTACGTAGCATTCGTGAAGTACTCGTTCAAATTGTTCTGTACATCAAGCGGCCTGACTTCTGCATCGCCCTTCTCAACATGGATATTGTAGTTGTTGAGCACCGAATTCGTTGCACCAAGCAGGTCGTAGTGGCCGACGTCCTTCGTAGCCTTGCCGTTCTCGCCGATACCTTGGTTCGTGTATACGAGATCGCCAATCGCTGCTTTCAGCTTGTCTGCACTATCTCCATTGGTTGGGTTCGTGACCGAATAGTCATATGCATCCTTGTTAAACGGCGTACCGTAAGTCGTCCAGACATCCCCAACCTCGACCGTAAGGTCTGCTTTCGTAATGCTTGCCGTATCGTTAAACCGCTTCGACGTTTCGCCGCCTTCAAACCGATAGTTCTTGGACTGTGCATCGTTGAGGGTGACGACCGTGTAGTAGTGATCACCGGCATCATTCGTGAGGCGGCCTGTATCATTCCCCGTCAAGGCATCTGTCGCGGTGATGGCGAGATCCATCGCGGCATCGCCATTAACACCTGCGAACCTTGCCGTGCCCGGGTCTTTCTTCGTGCCATAGACCGTCGTGTAGAGCGGTTCACCATTGATGACGAGATCATCCTTCTTAATGGTGTATGGGTCGACCGTGATATCACCATTGCCAGTAACGGTGTAGTTGGCATCGGCGTTGTTGGTGAAGTGAACGTTGCTGAACAGGAGCTCATCGTTGTAGGTACCGGCGTCAGCGGTAACACCATTCACATGAGCATTCTTGCTGGCCGCATAGTTGCCACTGTCGCTGATGGTATACTCGATACCAGACGTATCAAGCTCATCACCATTGGTAAGGCCCTGACCTGCTGTACCCGTTTCAGCATAGACGTTCTTATCCTTGAGCGTAGCATCGCCATAGGTCTGAGATGCACTGCCGTTCAGGACAACGGTACGACGCGTGATTTCCAACTCACCTTTGTTAAGTGTTGCAACACCGTAGCCTTCCAAGCCCTGAAGCGACTGATTCTCGACATTGATGTCATAGATAGCAAATTCTTTATCATCGGCCCGACGATCACCATTTGTACGCGTAGCCGACGCGGCCTGACCAGCACTGGACAGCTTGTAGCTGCCGCTGTAGCGGTCCATGATGCTGCCGCCTTCGGAAACTTCCTGGAACGCGTCCGTATAGCCCGTAACATCGTGCGGGTTGCCATCTTTGCCGATGAATTCGGCTTTTTCCTGAGCCGTCAGGTCAACGGTTTCACCATAGACCTTGGTCTTATTATCAGCCGTAACGGTCAAAGTCGGCTGTACCTGGAAGATGTACTTGTTCGTATTTTCCGTCTCAGCATACGTGTCGAGACCGTTGCCGCCAGTCGAGCTGGCGTGCCAGCGGGCCGTCGTCTCGCTGTTGAGGTTCGTACCGAACGTGTCGCGGTCTGGCGATGCGGAGTAGACTTTCCAGTTGCCGCCTTCGCCGGTCGTGATGGCTTTTTCTGCCGTAGTCAGGTTCTGGAAGGAACCATCCGTGCCGCGTGCGTCGATGATAACAGCATCGTTATCCGTCGACTTAGTAATCAATGCACCATCATTATGGGTGTGATTCAGTACGATTGCGCCGCTCTCCCCCGTCGTCATCAAGTTGATCTTTTCGTGAGCCGTGATGCCATCGACATTGATGTTGCCCGTAGCCTGGATATCGACGCCCATGGTGTCAGCCGTGATGCGGTCGCCGACTGTGACGTTCTTGCCCGTGATGCTGACGCCTTCGTCCGCATGAACAATGCCCGTGTAGTGAGCGCCGCTGCCAATCGCAACATCGCCAGCGTTGATCTCGACATTCTTCAGGGCAACTGAGTTACCGATGTTACCAGCAATGTCGACTTGCGAATCGCCGGCATTGATGACGAGGCCCGAATGCTCCAGGTTCTTTTCCTGGACGAAACCACGGATTGTTCCGGCACCCTCCACGACATCGTCCCAGTTGGACGCCGTACCGAAGCCAATCGAGACCATCGGGCCAGAGTTGTTCGGCTCTTTTTCTTTTTGCTTAGTGTCCTGCGAATAGCTATAGTTCCACTTGACGTAGTAGTTGTCAACGGCCGAACCATCGTTGTAGGCAAACTTCGTGCCTTTGCCGTTGTTGGCCATGCCTTCTGGGCTAGTGACCCAGTAATAACCGTCCGGATATTCCGGATCTGCTGGATTGGGATTCAACCTCGTCGCATTGCCACTGCCGCGGCCGCCAACGATCAGCTGATACTCCTCTGGCGGGCTGGCCAGCGAGTTCTCAAGAGCCGTCGTGATTGTAGCGAGATACGTATCGCCCGTATGGTTCGTGCCTTCCGTCGCGCCCTGAGCCATGGCCTTGGCACCGTTCCAAGTAATCGACTGTGCGGCAAGATACGACGAAAGATTGCTCTTCTGCGAAGCGCTCAGCTCATCATACGATGACAGAGTAATCGTTTTTCCTGTCGCCTGAAGATCACTCTCTTTATATCCTCGTCCGCTGGTAATCCGAGATACCGTACCATCAGAATACAAAATATATCTAGGAGAAGATTCACTCGCTCTAGACGTCTTAGCCCCGCTTTTAAGAGTATACGTTGGTACTGTCCTCATGACCTCATCATAATAAGACTTGACGAAGTCCTCCCAGCCTTCCAGGCCAGACGCTACGCGCTTGTAGGAGTTGCCGGAGTCGACTGTGCCGGTAATCGTAACTGCACCGCTTGCACTATCACCTTTCTGCGTGTCAAGCGTCAGCGTACCGCCATTCAGGCCAATCGCCACGTCGCCGTAGAGGTTGATGGCGCCGCCATTCGTATTGATGGTGCGGTCGCCCATCTTACCCTGATTGCCGAAGTACGTGCCGACCGAGCCGGACTTGATCTTCGTGCCGCTGCCAGATGTGAACGTACCGCCATTCGTCGCGATATCGGCGTTGATGAGGACAGCGCCGAGGCCATCGCCATCCGTATCCGAATGGAGATTGACATCCAGCGCACCAGAAGTCGACATGATTCCCGCGTTGACCGTGATGTTGCGCTGTGCCTCAAGCGTCAGGGACGTATCTGCGCCACTCGTCTTATTGATGGCCGAATCCAATGTGATGGACGCGACCTTATTGGCATCCGTTGCCTGTACCGAAACAGCCGTGCCCTTATTCAACAAACGATTAACGGTGTTGCTGTTGACCCACGTGGTCTTGTTGCGGCTGGCCGTGCCGGATGCATCATTGCTGCTGTTATAGCTGCCATCCGTATTGCCATTCGTGACAGAACTACTGCCACTCGGCTGCGAATTCGAGATTACGACCTCAAGCGGATCGAGCAGCCATTCGCCGGCCTTGCCGGTTTCACCGGCTGCGTCGATGTTGACTGTATCACCAATCTCGAGGTAGTCGCCCGACGTTTCAATCAGACCGCCGTCGACTGTACCGCGGGCCAGCAACGCTGCCCCGTCTTTGACGTGCGTTTCCGCACCGATGGCCTTGATCTGGCCTGCACTCTGCCCGGCCTCCATGCCGGATGCATCAATCGTGCCACTGATCTCAACGATGCCGCTTTCGCCGCCGTCGAGCAGGATCTCGCCCTTCTCGTTCTGGCGCAGCGTCTTCGCCTCAATCGTACCTGTATTGTTGACGACCGTGCTCATCACGTCGCCGGCCTGCTTTGCCGTCATGACGATGTAGCCGCCGTCGGCTTTCAGGACGCCGCTGTTGAGCGTGCTGGCTTTCGCGAGCGTGCCGTCAACCGTAAAGTTAAGCTTGCCCGCCGTATCGGCAGACAGGTTGATATTCTTTGCTGCGGCCAGAGCAATCTTGCCGCCTTCGTTCGCGATCGTGCCGCTGTTCTCGACGGCCGCTGCATGCAGTGCCACGAGGCCGCCTTCGGCGCGGATCGTACCTTCATTGATGACTTTCGCCGTGGAATCGTCAGCGAGCTCCAGATTGAGCGTGCCGTCGCCATTGCCGAAGGCTTCCATCTGGCTGTCGCTCACCCGTGCAGTGGAGGCCACGAGCGAACCAACGTCAACGGAAGCGTTCTGACCGAACAGGACGCCATTGGGATTGATGACGAATACCTGTCCATTGGCTGTGAGGCTGCCGTCAATGAACGTCTTTGCGTCACCGGTCACGCGGTTGAGTGCAATCGAAGCAGCGTCCGGCTGGTTAAAGCGAACGCGTTCATCGTTGTTGATATCGAAGCCCTTCCAGTCAATGGCGAGGTGCTTCGTATCCTGGTTTACCGTCATCTCTTTGTCCTGGCGCGTGATTTCGCCATGACCCGAGCGGATTGTTTCGCCCTGCGGCATGGCATACGCCATACCACCGAACGACATGGCCATCATGGTCGCTGCGAGAGCAGCCGTTTTGCGATGCCATGTTCTTCTTATCTTGCGTGTCATGATGGTTCCCCTCTTTCTTTTTTGTTATCAGACATGCCACCTTTTCAGAAGATTGCGATGATTCAGAAACGGTGCTGTCCCGCATAAACGCAAGTAGTTCCAGAATATCTTTCTGAATATTATTATAATATCTGGTGTTCAAAACTTCAATAGTATCGGATAAATGTTATCGTTTACTACACTTAAAATTTTTTGATTTTGCAAGCAAAATCCATCTGGTAACTGCTGAGGTTGTCTTCTCCTGTTACCCAAGTATAGCTTACCAAAAATCAGGACCTATGTCCCTGTCAAAAACGACAGGTATGGCAAAATCAAAACCACCAGTTAAACTGGTGGTTTGCTCTGG
>NZ_QRVW01000042.1:0-16010 GCF_003458855.1 Mitsuokella sp. AF21-1AC | reverse complement strand
GGAGCATTCAAGAGATTAATGAAGATTATATAGGGAGAGATTTTTTATGAAAGAGATACGGGTGGAAGAGGCTGTCGGCAAGGTGCTCTGTCATGACCTGACCCAGATCATCCGGGGCGTGACGAAGGATGCGCGTTTCCGCAAGGGGCACGTGATACAGGAAGAGGATATACCGGTCCTCCTCTCCATGGGCAAAGACCACATCTTCGTCTGGGAAAATGACGGCACGAAACTCCATGAGGACGAAGGCGCGGAGATCCTGCGCCAGCTCACGCAGAACCAGGGCATGGCCGCCTCAGAGCCCAAGGAGGGCAAGATCGAGCTGACGGCTCAGCATGACGGCGTTTTCCATGTGGATGAGGAGCGTCTCGCGGCCATCAACGGAATCGGCGATATCGCCATTGCCACCATTCCCCAGCATTTCCCCGTGAAGAAGGGCACGAAGCTCGCGGGCATGCGCGTGATCCCGCTCGTCATCGACAAGGAGAAGATGGAGGCGGTGCGAAAGCTGGCCGGAGATAAACCGCTCATGGAGCTTCGCCCGTACCGGAAGATGAAGGTCGGCGTGGTCACGACCGGCACCGAGGTCTTCGCGGGCCGCATCAAGGATACGTTCACGCCGGTCATCGCCGCCAAGCTGAAGGCCTTCGGCCTGCAGATCGATGAGCACCGCCTCTCCGATGATGTGATGGAGCACACGCAGGCGAAGATTGAGGAGCTCCTGGCACTCGGCATGGATATGGTGCTCTGCACGGGCGGCATGAGCGTGGATCCGGACGACCGGACGCCCGCGGCCATCCGGGCCGCCGCGAGCCGCGTGGTGACGTACGGGGTGCCGGTGCTGCCCGGCGCCATGTTCCTGCTGGCCTATTGGGAGAAGGAAGGCCGGCGCGTGCCGATCGCCGGCCTGCCGGGCTGCGTGATGTACAGTCCGGCCACGATCTTCGATCTGGTGCTGCCGCGGCTGCTGACGGGAGAGGACATCCCGAAAAACGATCTCGACCGCTTGGGCGTCGGGGGTCTCTGCATGGGCTGCAAGCCCTGTCATTATCCCTTCTGCAGTTTCGGAAAGTGAGGTGTGGTCATGGAAGACATTACGCTTGAGCAGGCGGTGGAGCTGCTGCTGCGGCACAGTCCGCAGCCGCAGAAAGAAGCGGTGCCCCTGACGGAGGCACTCGGAAGGATCGTGGCGGAGGACATACGGGCTTCCTTTGACAATCCGCCCTTTGACCGCTCGCCTCTTGACGGCTACGCGCTCATCGCAGCTGACACGGCGGGAGCCACCGCAGCAAAGCCAGCAAGGATGAGGCTTGCAGGGGAGGAATGCGCCGGCGATTTCTACGCGGACCGCGTGCATCCCGGTGAGGCGGTCCGCATCATGACGGGCGGTGCCATGCCGCAGGGCACGGATGCCGTGATCCGTCAGGAGGATGTGCAACTGGCAGGCGAAGAGGTGCTGATTCCCTATCCGCTGCGCCATCATGAGAATTACTGCTTCGCCGGCGAGGATATCCGCCGCGGGGCCGTGCTCGTGGCGGCAGGCGAAACGCTCACGGCCGCCAGGCTCGCCGTGCTGGCCAGCCAGGGCGTGGCGAGCGTGCCCGTCTGGCGGCGGCCGCGCGTGGCCGTGGCCAGCACCGGCGACGAGCTCGTGATGCCGGGCACGCCGCTCACCCCGGGCAAGATCTACAACAGCAACCTCTTCCTCGCATTCGGCAGGCTTCGGGAACTGGGCTGTGACGTCGATGTGATGGGTGTCGTCCCGGACGAGGCAGAGCCCGCGGCCAGGCGCCTGGCCGAAAAATCCGCGTGGGCGGACCTCCTGCTGACGACGGGCGGCGTTTCCGTCGGCAAGAAAGACATCATGCACGACGTGGTGACATACATGGGCGCCGAGCGGCTCTTCCGGGGCGTGCAGATGAAGCCGGGGTATCCTGCCATCGGCTACCGGCTGAAAGCGGCCATGGGGCTGGCGCTCTCCGGCAATCCCTTTGCCGCCTATGCCACCTTCGAGCTCATTGCCCGCCCGCTTTTGGCGAAGCTGGCCGGCCGGAAGGAGACTTCCCTGCCGCGACGCAGGGCCGTCCTTTTGGACGCGTTCCCCAAGGAGAGCCGGGGACGCCGCTTCGTCCGGGCCTTTTACGAGGAGGGCAGGGTGCGCCTGCCGGAGCAGCACGCTTCCGGGTCGCTCTTTTCGGCGGCGGGCTGCAACGCCTTCGTGGATATTCCGCCCGGCACCGGGAAGCTGGAGAAGGGTGCCGAGGTGGACGTCGTATTGCTTTAAGGAGATGGAGGATAAGGATGCAGGACCGTTTTCAACGAACAATCGAATACGTGCGGATCTCCGTGACCGACCGCTGCAATCTCCGCTGCCGTTACTGCATGCCGGAGCAGGGCGTAAGGAAGATGTGCCATGAGGACATCCTGCGCTTCGATGAGATCCTGCGAATCGTCCGGGCCCTTGCGGCGCTCGGCGTGCGCAAGGTGCGGCTGACCGGCGGCGAGCCCCTGGTGCGCAAGGGCATCCTGGACCTCATCCGGGAGATTCGCCGGGTGAAGGGCATCGAGGTCATTTCCCTGACCACGAACGGAGTGCTCCTGCCGGAGATGGCAGAAGATCTGCGCGCCGCGGGGCTGGACTTTGTCAATGTGAGCCTGGATTCGCTCGACGAGGAGACGTTCTCGTTTTTGACGCGCCGCCCCCTGCTCGGCCGGGTGGAAGAAGGGCTCAGGGCCCTTGAGGAGGCGGGCTTCCGGGATACGAAGCTCAACTGCGTGCCCCTGCTCGGCGTCAATGAGGACGATGTGCTGAAGCTGGCGGAGCTTGCCAGAGAAAAGCCGCTGAAGGTGCGCTACATCGAGCTGATGCCCGTCGGCTGTGCCTATGAGGCGGGTCTTCGGGGCATGCCGATGGACGAGGTGCGCAGGAGGCTCCAGGAGGCGTTTGGCGCGTTTTCACAGGTCCGGCAGGAGAAAAGCCTGCGGGGGCCGGCGGAGTACGTGCAGCCCGCCGGCTTTGTGGGGCAGCTTGGCTTCATCGACGCCATGGGTCATAAGTTCTGCCAGACCTGCAACCGGATAAGGCTCACGGCGGAGGGCTTCCTGAAACTCTGCCTCCACGCGGGCACGGGGCTCGACGCAAGGGAGCTGCTGCGGACGGGTGCCGATGACAGGGCGCTCATGGAGGCGCTCTCCCAGGCCATTTACAACAAGCCGGCCGAGCATCATTTTCTGGAGGCAGGCGGGAAACAGGACAGCCGTTACATGTATCAGGTAGGAGGATAAACGAGAATGGGCGAAATCAAGGCAATTTGCATCAGCGAGAAGCGCGGCACGCAGAAGCATGCCGTGGAAGAGGCGCGCTTCATCACGGAGTACGGCATCGAGGGGGATGCCCATGCGGGGAACTGGCACCGGCAGATAAGCTTCCTGGGGCTCGAGGAGATCGAGGAGTTCCGCCGCCGCGGCGCGCAGGTAAAGCTCGGGGCCTTCGGCGAGAATGTCGTGGCGGACGGCTTCCGCTTCAAGGAGCTGCCCGTCGGTACGAGGCTGCGCTGCGGGCAGGTCTTCTTCGAGATCACGCAGATCGGCAAGAAATGCCACAGCCACTGCGAGATCTTCAAGCAGGTGGGCGACTGCATCATGCCGCGCGAGGGCGTCTTTGCCAGAGTCCTCCACGGCGGCACGATCCGGAAAGGGGACGTGCTGGAGCTTGCGGCAGGCCCCCTGCCGCTTGAGGCGGCCATCATCACCGCGAGTGACAAGGGCTCCCGCGGGGAGCGCGAGGACAAGAGCGGCGACACGGCTGAGGCCATGCTGCGCGCGGCCGGCTATACGGTATTGCACCGCGTCATCGTGCCCGACGAGAAGGCCGAGATTGCCCAGCAGATGAAGGAATTTGCCGATGAGGGCATCGCACTCGTCGTCACCACCGGCGGTACGGGCTTTTCCGTGCGCGATGTGACGCCGGAAGCGACGCTTGCCGTATGCGAGCGGCTGGCGCCGGGCATTCCCGAGGCCATGCGGGCCCTCTCGCTGAGGATCACGCCGCGCGCCATGCTGAGCCGGGCGGCTGCCGGCATCCGCAAGCGGACGCTGATCGTCAATCTGCCGGGCAGCGCCAAGGCCGTGGAGGAATGCCTGGGCTTCGTGCTGCCGTCCCTGCGCCACGGCATTGACATCTTACGCGGGGAGGCGGGCGAATGCGGGCGCAAATGAAGGATCTGAAGGCACTGGAGGCACGGAAGGCGCGGAAGGGACTTTGCCCAGATGACGCAGCCCGCCGGGATGTCGCGCTTACGGATGTCACGCTGCTGCTCATCGCGGGCGGCCTGAGCTCCCGCATGGGCCGCGACAAGCGCTTTTTGCAGCTCGGCGGCACGGGGCTCCTCGAACGCACCCTGCAAAAAGCCCGGGCTGAACGCTTTCCTGCCATCAT
Organism: Mitsuokella sp. AF21-1AC; assembly: GCF_003458855.1. NCBI lineage: Bacteria > Bacillati > Bacillota > Negativicutes > Selenomonadales > Selenomonadaceae > Mitsuokella > Mitsuokella sp. AF21-1AC. The sequence goes on along the minus strand of NZ_QRVW01000042.1, from coordinate 11,572 downwards.
CCTGTGCGTGGAAGAAGAGGGGCCCGAGCTCCGGGCCCTGGCGGAACAATACGGGGCCTCTCTGTGCCGCGACGATGTCCCGCGCCAGGGACCCATGGCGGGCCTCGCCGCGGGGCTCTCCCGCATGGCGACACCCTGGGCGCTGGCTTTATCCTCCGATATGCCCTTCTTCGACTTTGCGGCCGTCCGGCCCCTGCGCGAAGCATGCCGGCTTGGAACGCAGGCCGTGCTGCCCGTCGCGGGCGGCCGGCGCCAGCCGCTCGCGGCCTTCTACCATCAGTCGTTCGCTGAGGCGTGCCTGGCCGCCCTCCGGCGTGGCGAGCACCGCCTGTGCCATCTCATCGAGCAGACGCCGCATCTCGACGTGGCAGTAGCGCATGAGGAAGCCGCGTTCTTCAATGTGAATACGCCGGCCGACCTGCGCCTGGCCCGCGGACGCATCGCCAATGAAACGAGGCGCGTGCCGATCGTCTCCATCGTGGCCCCGGCTTCGGGCACGGGCAAGACCACGTTCATAGAAAGGCTGCTGCCAAGGCTCCTTGCGCACGGCCTGCGAGTCGGCGTGGTGAAGAGCGACGCTCACGGCTTCCAGCTGGACCAGGAGGGGAAGGACAGCTGGCGGTTTACACGGGCCGGGGCCACAGGCGTGGCGGTCGTCTCGCCTGCCGGCTGGGTGCTGATGCAAAAGACGCCGGCACGTGCTTCTTTGGAGCAGGTGGCCGCCAAGATGGAGGGCATCGATTTGCTGCTGTCGGAGAGCCGCACGCACGGCACCTGTCCGGCGCTTTCCCTCTGGCGCGGCCGGGCGGAGCCCATGACGGGAGACGACGTGGCGGCTGTCTTCGCCAAAGGTTTTGCGCCCGGCAGTCTGCCGGGCGTGCGGCAGTTTGATCTGGATGATAGTGAGGAGGCAGCAAGGCTCTGCCTCTTCCTGATGGGAGGAAATCGCGTGAAACAGGAAACGGGCGGCAAGCTCAATCATTTTGATGCACAGGGCCAGGCCATCATGGTGGACGTGGGCGAAAAGCCCGTCACCCAGCGCACGGCCGTGGCGAGCGGCAGGATCTTCGTCAATGAAGACGTCTACCGGGCCATCACGGAGGGAACGGCCAAGAAAGGGGATGTGCTGGGCGTGGCCCGGCTCGCAGGCATCATGGCCGCCAAGCGCACGAGCGACATGATCCCGCTTTGCCATCCCCTCTTTCTCTCCAAATGCAGCGTGGATTTTGACCTGCAGCCGGAGGAGCGGGCCGTCAAGGCCACGGCCTGCGTGAAGACGAGCGGCCAGACCGGCGTGGAGATGGAGGCCCTGCACGCCGTCAGCGTGGCCCTGCTGACCATCTACGACATGTGCAAGGCGCTCGACCGCCGCATGGAGATCCGGGAGATTCATCTGGAGCGCAAGGAAGGCGGCAAGAGCGGAACCTTTATCGCAGCAGCCGATTCCTGATATCCTGACGAAAGGAGAACCGTCAGGACGGAGCCTGCTCCTTGAAGATGCAGGAGACGTGAACGGCAAGGTTTGCAGACTGGATCTCGGATGCATGATACCAAAAAGAGCCGGGAAGCGCGGAACTCTTGAAGAGTCCTTTGCTTCCCGGCTCTTTTGCCGTTGCCAATCTTCCTCAGAAGATCAGCAGCAGATTGTCAGCCGATTGGTCGTCTCAGCAGCGGATGCCGGAATTTTTCCTGTCGTAGAAGTACCAGGTAATGACGATCGTGCTGACGGTGAAGGCAATGAGGATGTAGAAGGCCGGCGTCACGCTCTGATAGCTGCTGTAGGACCAGCCGAAGATCTTCGGGATGAGGAACGCGCCGTACGCGGCGATGGCAGCCGTAAAGCCGGTGACGAGGGACGAATGGAACGGATTGTTGAAGATGTACGGGATCATGCGGAAGGATGCGCCGTTGATGAAGCCCGTCGTGAGGAAGAGCAGCAGGAAGGAGCTGAAGAACATCGTGAAGTTGTGGGACTGAATGCCAAGCAGCGTCACGATGCTGGCCGCGAGCATCACGAAGAGGGAGATGATCGTCACGCGCGAGCCGCTGCCGATCTTGTCGGCCAGCCAGCCGCCCACGGGGCGTATGCCGGCGCCGATGAAGGGTCCGAGAAATGCCGCCATGGAGAAGGAGACATCGGGGAACTCCTTGGCCACGAGCAGGCCGAGCGCGGCGGAAAAGCCGATGAACGAGCCGAAGCCGCAGGTGTAGATCCAGCACATCAGCCACGTGTGCTTGTTGCCGAAGATGGAAAGCATGCTCTTGGGGCTCTGCTTCGGAAGCGGCAGATTATCCATGAAGAGCCAGATGAGGACCAGCGTGATGACGGTCGGCACGGCCCAGAAGTAGCAGACGTTCTGCAGGTAGATCATGGAGCCGTTCGCCGTCGGCAGGCCCTCGCCGAAAAGCCCCGAAAGGTTCCAGCCGAGCAGCAGCGGCGCCGTCAGGTAGATCAGCGAGACGCCGAGATTGCCCACGCCGGCATTGATGCCGAGCGCCAGCCCCTTGTGGGCCTTCGGGAAGAAGAAGCCAATGTTGGCCATGGAAGCGGAGAAGTTCGCGCCGGCGATGCCGATGAAGGCCACGAGCAGGACGAAGGTGTCGTACGACGTGCTCGTATCCTGCAGCGCGCGGCCGAGTCCGATGATGGGCAGGAGCAGCAGGGCCGTTGTGAGCAGGGTCGAGTTCTTGCCGCCCATGAGGCCCGGCAGATACGTGTAGAACAGGCGTCCGGTCGCGCCCACGAGTCCCGGCAGGGACGCGAGCGTGAAGAGTTCTTCATCCGTGAAGTGGAAGCCGGCGGTGTTCAGCTTGGCGGCAATGGTGGCCCAGAGCGTCCAGACCACGAAGGACAAGACCAGGGCCCAGGTGGAAACGGCGAGATTCTGGTTGGCAATCCGCTTGCCGTATTTTTCCCAGAAGGTCGGATTTTCCGGCTCCCAATGCGCAAGGATTTCCTTGCGGGAAGGATTTTCGCCCAGAGCGGCGAAATTCTTATTAGAATTTGACATTTTATTATCACCGATCCTTTGCTGTATGTCTGATTGATGAATTGACAAGTTCCGATCGTGACAGAAAAGCGAGTCGGACGGAATGAGGTATGTATATGGAATCATTAGTTCGGCAGCTCTACGAACTGCCTGGCAAAGTCGTCACGCTCCATGATGGAGAATATCTGTTTCACGAGGGGGACCCTGCCAAGTACTTTTACATCGTGAGGTCCGGGCATATCTTCATCACGAAGTATGCCTCGAGCGGCCGGGTCCTCTCCCTCAGGCTGGCCTCGCGCAGCAGCATCATCGGGGAGCTGCCGCTCTTTCAGGCGGAGCCCTCCTATATCTTCAACGCCGTCGCGCAATGCCCCTCCGAGGTCTATGCCATCGAGTTTCCCGTGCTGCAGAGCTATCTGGAAAAGCGGCCGCAGCTGGCGGTGAATCTCCTGAAGATCATCAGCAACCACATGCGCAAGCAGCACAGTAAATTCCGGGACCTCCTGCTTTACGGCAAGAAGGGGGCGCTGTACTCCACGCTCATCCGCCTGGCCAACAGTTATGGCCGGGACGAAGACGGCGGCGTGCTGATCCCCGTGCCGCTGACGAACCAGGAACTGGCCAATTACTCCGCCACGGCCCGGGAAAGCCTGAACCGCATGCTCGGTGAGCTCAAGAAAGCGGGCGTCATCGAGTACCGCGGCCATCTGCTCTTCATCAAGAATCTTGATTACCTCAAGAAGGAAATCCAGTGCGAGAACTGCGGCCGCGAGGTCTGCAACATCGAATGACCTGGCACGATCCGGCATAACCAGAAAAACAGCGGTGGCATCCAACGAAGGATGCTGCCGCTGTTTTTGTCATGCGTCACTTCTTTCGGTAGATGATGTTGCTGCGGAAGAGGTATTCAAAGGGGAAACTGAGACAGTGCACGAGCCTGGTGAACGGGAAGAGGATGGCGGTCAGCATCCACATCAGCATATGAAATTGGAAGATGGGCGGTACCCCTGTCATCAGGCTGGTATCCGGCTGCAGCATCAGCACGGAGCGGAACCACGGCGAGATGGACTCGCGGTAGTCGAAGCCGCCGGGGATGTTGGAGAGCGTGCCGAGCGTTCCCGACAGGATGGTGAGGAACAGCACGAGGTAGAGGACCTTGTCCATGCCGCTCGTGTTCACCTTCATGCGGGCGCTGCCGGCGAAGCGGCGCTTCATCAGCAGCAGGAAGCCGCCGAGGAAGAGCACGGCAGCCGGCAGGCCGCCGGCCAGGCTGATGAGATGATACATATGCTCATCCGTGCCGGCCGCCTCCGTGACGAATTTCGGCACGAGGATGCCGATGCAGTGGCCGCCGAAGGCCATCAAAAGGCCGATGTGGAAGATCGGGCCGGACCATTTGAGGTCGTGCTTGGATAAGAACTCGCTGGATTTCGTCGTCCAGTTGCGTTCAAATACGGTGTAGCGGACAATGGTGCCGGCCACGAAAATCGTCAGTGCGATATAGGGCAGTACGCCGTACAGAAAAGTATTCATGCCGTCGCCTCCTTCAGTTCATCGGCTTCCGTCAGGACAACGTCCAGCAGGAAGGTGTGGGCGAGCCTGGCTTCGAGGAACCGCTGGCGCAGAAGCTCGATCTTGGGTCTGGCCATGGCGAGGACCTTGCCGGCCTGCCCTTCCGGGATATTGGCCGTGAGCTCCAGCAGGGCCGGCAGGAAATCCGGCAGCTCCTTGTCAAGGTCAAAGCCGTTCGCGAGGAACAGGGTCTTGAATTCCAGCATCTCGCGGGCCTGCTTGCCGAAGTCCGTGCGGTCGTGCATGGTCAGGTAGAGATTGGTGTTGCTGGAAAACTCGAAGGTGCGCACGTAGAGCTCTTCATACGCCTTGTGGCCCATCGCTTCGATGTAGTCGAGCAGGTCGACCATGGCCTGTTTGTTCTGCCGGTTCTCGAGGGCTCCGAGCGCCTGACGGCACTCCGGCAGCCCGGCCCACCAGGCGTCATCGGGGTAGGCGAAGAGATACGCGGCCAGGATCAATGTATCCTGATATTCGTTTGTCTTGTTCATCATCAGCACCCTCCCGGACAGTGGTAGCCGCAGCTTCCCTGCAGTTCTCTTAGTTTGTCGTGTGTCTCGCCCTGCAGGCCGGTGGGGATATTGAAGCGTTCCTTGTACTTGGCGATGGCCAGCAGCCGGTACATGGCAAGGTACGTCTCGTCCGAATATTCGAGGCTGCGGGAAAGCTTCTCGCCCGTCTCGCGGCTGCGCATGAAGCAGCGCATATCCAGCAGGCGCTGGAGGATCTTCGAGACGATTGCCGTGTTGCCGGCGGCAAAGAGCTCGGCCAGATAGGCGAGCGGAATGCGCATTTCCTCGATGGAGGGCAGGTACACATCCGCCTCGACCCGCCGTGTGATGGGCGAAAGAGGCGGCACATACCAGACCATGGGCAGCGTCCGGTACTCGGGGTGAAGCGGCAGCGCGATCTGCCATTCCTTGATCAGATGGTAGACCGGGGAGTTCTGCGCGGCTTCCAGCCAGTTCTCGGGGACGCCTTCCCGGCGCGCGGCCGCGATGACTTCCGGATCGTGCGGGTCCTGGATGATATCGAGGACGCTCTGGTAGATTTCTCCCTTGTTCTTCGTGGAGGCAGCCGCCTTCACCTTGTCCATGTCATAGAGCAGGACGCCCATGTAGCGCATACGTCCGACGCAGGTGTCGCTGCAGACCGTGGGCAGGCCGCTCTCGAGGCGCGGGAAGCAGAAGATGCACTTCTCGGCCTTGTTGGTCTGCCAGTTGAAATAAACCTTCTTGTACGGGCAGGCGGGGATGCAATGACGCCAGCCGCGGCAGCCGTCCTGCGAAACGAGCACCACGCCGTCCTCGTCGCGCTTGTAGATGGCGCCTGACGGACAGGCGGCCACGCAGGCGGGGTTCAGGCAGTGATTGCAGAGGCGCGGGAGATACTTCATGAAGAGATCGTGGAACTCCATGGCGATATCGCCGCCCATGTTCTGCAGGTTGTAGTCCTGGCGGGCGGACTGTCCGTCGGCCAGATCATCCTCCCAGTTCGGGCCCCACTTGATCTCCATGCGCTTCTGGGTGATCAGGGAACGCGGGCGGGCCACGGGTTGATGATTCTTGCGCTTGGAACTGATGAGCGTCTCATAGTCGTAGGTCCAGGGCTCGTAGTAATCATCCATTTCGGGCTGGTCCGGGTGGTAGAAGAGCTTGGCAAGCCTCTCCACCTTCGAGCCGGAGCACAGGCGCAGTTCGCCGTTCTTGAGCTCCCAGCCGCCCTTCCATTTTTCCTGGTTCTCCCAGTTCTTGGGATAGCCGATGCCGGGCTTGGTTTCCACGTTGTTGAAATACATGTATTCCGCACCTGGGCGGTTGGTCCAGACATTCTTGCAGGTGATGGAGCACGTATGGCAGCCAATGCACTTGTCAAGATTCAAGACCATCGAAATCTGTGCTTTAATCTTCAAGCCAATCTACCTCCTCCAGCTTTCTTGCCACGACATACATATCGCGCTGGTTGCCCGTTGGGCCGTAATAGTTGAAGCCGTAGCTGAGCTGGCCGTAGCCGCCGATCATATGGGTTGGCTTCATGTGGATGCGGGTCGGGGTGTTGTGCGTGCCGCCGCGCGTGCCGGAAATCTTGCTGCCGGGCACGTTGATGTGATTGTCCTGGGCATGGTGCATGTAGACGACACCACGCGGCAGTCTCGGGGAAACGACGGCTCTTGAGACGACCACGCCATTGTGGTTGTAAAGCTCGACCCAGTCGTTGTCACGGACGCCGATGTCAGCCGCATCCTTTTCGTTGAACCAGACGGTCTGGCCGCCGCGGAAGAGCGTCAGCAGCTGCTGGCTGTCAAAGTACATGGAGTGCGTGCTCCACTTGTTGTGCGGGGTCAGGTACTTCAAGGTGATCTCCTTGACGCCGCCGAGCTTGTTCTTGATGGGCAGATAGTCGAGGATGGGCTTGTAGGTGGCCATCGTCTCGCCGATCTCGTGCATCATCTCATGGTCGAGGAAGAAGGACTGGCGGCCCGTGATGGTGCGGAAGGGCACGCGCTTCCTCGACGTTGGTCGTGAAAGGCGTGTAGCGGCGGTTCTGGTTGCTGCCGGTAAACGTCGGCGACGTGATCGTCTCGCGCGGCTGTGTCGCAATCTCTTCAAAGGTAAAGCGCTCACTCTCGCGGTCCTTGGCCAGGCGCGCGAGATCCTCGAGGCCCGTTTCCTTCTCGAGGGCTTTCCAGGCCTTGACGGCAACCTTGCCGTTTGTCGTGGTGGAAAGACCCATGACGGCGTCCGCGGCCTGCTTGGCATCCTCGATCGAGGGCATGCCGTAGGACAGGTAGTCCTTGTTCGTGATGATGCCGTTGCGCTTGCGGATCTCGGCGTAATCATCGCTCGAATCCCAGGTCATGGACATGCTGCCCATCTTTTCCGACACGCCTGGTCCCAGGGCAATCCACTTCTCGTAGACCTTGGTGAAGTCAAGCTCGGTTTCGATGAGGCCTGGCATGGTCTTGCCCGGGATGGGCTCGCACTCGCCCTTGCTCCAGTCGCGGATTCTGCCGCCTGGCTGGGCGGTTTCACCTTCGCTGTCGTGCTGGATCGGCATGGCCACGACATCGTGGTAGGGCTTGACATCCGCTTCCTTCGCCACTTCCGATACCTTCTTGGCCAGCGTCTTGAAGATGTCCCAGTCGGTCTTTGCTTCCCAGAGGGGATCGACGGCTGCCTGGAAAGGATGCACGAAGGGGTGCATATCCGTGGAGGACAGGTCGTCCTTTTCGTACCAGGTCGCGGTCGGCAGGACCACGTCGGCGTAGAGAGCGGAGCTTGCCATGCGGAAATCGAGGTCGACGAGCAGGTCGAGCTTGCCGTTGGCTGCGCCTTCCAGCTGCTCGAGCTCCGCCTTCTCCCGCCATTTGATCTCCTGCGGGCGGTTCGGGCATTCCTCTTCCGAGAACAGGCTGTTCTTCGTGCCCAGCAGGTACTTGAGGAAGAATTCATGGCCCTTGGCGGAGGAACCGATGAGGTTGTTGCGCCAGATGAAGAGGTTGCGCGGGAAGTTCGCGGGGTTGTCCGGGTCTTCCGCGGCAAACTGCAGGCTCTTGTCCTTGAGGCTGTTGACGATGTACGTCTTCACATCGACCCCGGCGGCTTTGGCTTCGTCGTGGAGCTGCTGGCCGCCCTTGTTGAAGGTGGGGTAGGACGGCAGCCAGCCGAGGCGGGCTGCCATCACGTTGTAGTCGCCGGCATGGCGGTAGCGCGGCGTTACGCCCTCAGCCGTCAGGTCTGCCACGTCGACTTCGTCGCTGCGCCACTGGTCCGTGGCGAAATAATAGAAGGAGGTGCTGTTCTGCAGGCGCGGCGGCTTCTTCCAGTCGAGGCCCGTCATGATGCGCGCCCAGCCCTCAGCGGGGCGCAGCTTCTCCTGGCCGACGTAGTGAGCCCAGCCGCCGCCGTTGCGTCCCTCGGCACCGACGAAGAGCAGGAGGTTGAGAATCGTGCGGTAGACGACATCGGCATGGAACCAGTGGTTGATGCCGCCGCCCATGATGACCATCGTGCGTCCCTTGGTCTTGAGGCTGTTGTCCGCGAACTCTCTCGCCGTGTGGATGACCGTCTCCATGGGGACGCCCGTGTATTTCTCCTGCCATTTCGGCGTGTAGGGAACATCGTCCTCGTAGGAGCTCGCCACTTCGCCGCCGATGCCGCGGTCAACAGCATAGTTGGCGAGGGTCAGGTCGTAGACGGTCGTCACGAGTACATCGCCCTTGGCCGTTTTGATCTTTTTGGCCGGCACGGCGCGCACGAGCGTGCGATTTTCGCGCTCGTTGCCGAAGTAGGGCAGCTCAATCTCCACGACGTCATCGCGGGAATTGAGAACGGAGAGCTGCGGCATGATGGCTTCGCCCGTGTCGCTGTCCTCTTCCTTGAGGTTCCACTTCGCCTTGCGGTCCCAGCGGTCGCCCATGGTGCCGTTGGGGACCACGAGTTTGCCGGTCTTTTCATCGATTACGTAATGCTTGAAATCGGCGTGCTTGTCGCTGCGTCCCATGTCCTTACCGTTCAGGAAGCGCGTCGCCTGATACTTGCCGTCCCTGCCGGCCTCCAGGCGCACCAGGAAGGGGAAGTCCGTGTACTTGCGCGTATAGTCCACGAAGAATTTGGCCGGTTCGCCCCAGTAGTATTCGTTGAGGATGACGTGGCCCATGGCCATCGCCATGGCGGAATCGCTGCCGACTTTCAGCGGGATCCAGGTGTCAGCCACGGTGGTGGATTCCGCGTAATCCGGGGCGATGGAGACGACCTTCGTGCCCTTGTAGCGCGCTTCGATCAGGAAGTGGGCATCGGGGGTGCGGGTTAAGGGGACATTGGAGCCCCAGGTGATGATGTAGCCCGCGTTGTACCAGTCCGAAGACTCCGGCACATCCGTCTGGTCGCCCCAGACCTGCGGACTTGCAGGCGGCAGGTCGGCATACCAGTCGTAGAAGGACAGTCCGGCGCCGCCCATGAGCTGCATGAAGCGCAGGCCGGCTGCATAAGAAAGCATCGACTTGGCCGGGATGACCGAGAAGCCGAAATTCCGGTCCGGGCCGTATTTGACGGCCGAATGGATCATGGAAGCCGCCACGATTTCCGAGGCTTCTTCCCACGTGGAGCGCACGAAGCCGCCCATGCCGCGGGCCTCTTTGTAGCGCTTCATCTTGGCCGGGTCATTTGCGATGCTCTGCCAGGCCGCGAGCACGGTCTTGTGGTTCTTTTTGGCCTCGCGCCAGAGCTCCGCCAGCTCGCTGCGCAGGTACGGGTACTTGATGCGGTGCGGGCTGTAGAGATACCAGGAGAACGAAGCGCCGCGGGGGCAGCCGCGCGGCTCGAAGTCCGGCATGTCCGGCGAAGTCTCCGGGTAGTCGTGGATCTGGTTCTCCCAGGCCACGAGGCCGTTCTTCACGTAGATGTTCCAGCTGCAGGAGCCGGTGCAGTTGACTCCGTGGGTGGAGTGGACGCATTTGTCAAAGGACCAGCGGTCGCGGTAGGTGTTTTCCCAGTCGCGTCCGCCGGCATTGAGCTGCTGATGCCCACTTTCGGAATGTTCTTTCGGAACAAGGTACATGAGTTTTTTGAAGATATTGCTCACGCCAAAATCCCTCCTCAAAAATGATCATGGCAATTCATGTTGTTTATCATTTTAACCTAGTTCCATATTCTTTCATGTGATAAACATCACTGTTTCGGCAGGAATTTGTTATTTTCCTAAAATTTTGTGAGAAAAATTACAGTCAGACGGGTAAAGGATTGGGTAAAATGAATGTAGATAAAGATGAAGATCGATAAAAGGAGGACGTACATGCAGCGTTATGTAAAAGTGAGACAGGCCTATCGGCGTGTCGGCAAGTTGTCTTCCCGCTATGACGGCATGATGACCAACAGCTCCCTGCTCGGCCATTGGGCCCTGCGCGTGTTCTGGGGCTTTTCGGAAGCCAATTACCAGCGATACATCCGCCAGACCTTTGACGGGATTCCCGCCGGGTTTGACGGCAGGCTGCTGGAGGTGCCCGTCGGCACCGGGGCGCTGTCGCTTCCGGTATTCCGCGATCTGCCGCGGGCGGATATCACCTGCCTGGACTTCTCGGAGGAGATGCTGCAAAAGGCACGGGAACGGGCGCTCGCCATGGATCTGTCGCGGCTGAAGTTCTTGGCTGGGGACGTTGGCAATCTGCCGTTTGCGGACGAGTCCTTCGATCTCGTGCTGTCCATCAACGGCTTCCACGCCTTTCCCGACAAGCCGGCGGCCTTCCGGGAGACGCACCGGGTCCTGAGGAAGGACGGAATTTTCACCGGCTGTGTCTACATTCGCGGACAGAACGCCGTGACGGATCTCTTCGTCCGGACGTTCTGCAGCCAGCAGGGCTATTTCACGCCGCCCTTTGACAGCCTGTCCAGCCTGCAGGAGAAACTGCGGCTCCTCTACCGGCAGGTGACGGTCTCTCAGATCGGTTCCTTCGCCTGCTTCACCTGCCGGAAATGATGGGAGAGGAATGCTTCCAGGGAGACAGAGCGCTGCTGCCGTATCAGGAGGGAACTAACAGTTGAAGTTAAGTTGTAAAATACTATAAATACTCTTGATAGAAAGTCAATTTATTGGTAAAATGGTATTGAGGTGATACCATTGAAATACTATACGATCAATAAATTTGCTAAGATCATCGGGGTCACCCCACAAACTCTCAGAAACTGGGATAGAAGCGGCAGGCTTCATCCTCATCATACTTCGACGAATGGCTACCGCTACTATTCAGAAGAGCAATTATGTGCTGTGACAGGGATTCAGTTCGCACCCAGAAAAGTCATCGGATATTGCAGGGTATCAAGCCGCAAGCAAAAGGATGATCTTGAACGACAAGTAGAGAATCTGAGGACCTATCTGTACGCACAAGGAAATCCATTTGAAATCATCACAGATATCGGTTCTGGAATCAGGTCCAAATCATCACAGTATTCAGTTGCAAGCTTCAGGGAAAATGAGCGCATCAAGCGAAGAAGATGATACGAGAGTTGGCAGGA
>NZ_QRVW01000041.1:0-16896 GCF_003458855.1 Mitsuokella sp. AF21-1AC | reverse complement strand
CTTGATTATATTTCTGTTCAATTTCAACTTGCAATTTACCAAAGATATCTATATTATTTTACAATTTTATCTTGACTGTTAAAAGCCTCTTTCTTTATTGTATCGTAAAAATAGGATGATTTCAACCTAGATAATATTTCCTAACGAGCTTCACAGCTGCAGAAAGTCAAAAACGAGATGCCCGTTGGTAAGCATCTCGTTTTTCTGCGTCTGGAGCATATTGGACCGGTCAGAAGGCCAGGCCGTTGTCTTTGGCGATTTTGCGGATTTCTTCGAGTGAGAGATTGGTCGCATCGGTGATGACGCCAACGGGAAGGCCCTTCTTTAAGAGAGACAGCGCTATCTTCATGGTGGCCTTGCGCTCACCACGTGCTTCACCGCGTGCCTCACCACGTGCTTCGCCGATGGCAATACCGTCTTCTTTTGCGACTTCGAGTGCGCGTTTCTGATCCCATTTGAAGTTGACCATATCGAACACCTCACTTTCATTTTTCTGGAAATAGTCTGCCAGGATATCGTGTGTCTTGCAATAGGTGATGGCCTGACAGATTGCAGTTTTGAGCTCGAGTCCGTCCCGGATACCGTCACGGACTTTCTGTACGAAGATACTGTAACAGCGCAGTTCATAGCAGGAGTCGAGAAGCTTATTTTGGGTGGAGTAGTTGATGTTGTAGCAGTTGACAGTAAGTTCCAAGGAGTCAGCCGCATGGGAGAAGGCGCTGGAAAGGCGGAGCTTCTGATAGTCGGGTTCATCCTGACTGCCATTGTAGAAGACGTAGAATTCCGGCGCGGGAATATGGATGAGGCTTGAGCGGTAGACGAGTTCCAGGGAATTGAGCTGGCGGCTGTAGAGCTTGGCGATGTACCAGAGCATGCGCAGCGGCATATTGGGGTTCCAGGAGCTCTAATGTTCCATGAGGATGATGTCGCGGTCCCCGATGCGGAAGCTGATATCGTTCTTGATGTCATTGAAGAAGACGCCGCGCAATGTTGTGATCGTGATGTCCTTCGGCGAAACATCTCGCCTGGTCAAGGCTGCATAGAGGTTGGCAAGCCGCCGCTTGTCGTTGAAGATGTGGCGGAAAAGCGAATCTTTGTAGGATCGTTTCGGCTTCATGTACAGGCACCCTTTCTTTTTGTTTTATTATATCATATTGGATGAAGAATTGTCAGGAGCGGCAGATGCGAGCTTACGCTGTCCCCTGGGGGAAAGTGGCCCAAAGGGCCGATAGGGGGTGCTGCAGGCATCGGCTTCAATGCTCGGTGAAAATCAAACACATGGCGCAGCGTCATGAAACGCACGACTTTTGTGCTTGTTTTCATCGAGCCCCTATGCTACGGACTGTAACAGCCCCTTTTGTCAGCCTTCGGCTGCCACCTTCCCCAGAGTGGAAGGCTTAAAACAATGCGGACGCCCAATGAAGTGGTAAACTAAAACTGGACACTATGGGGGTAGAAAATGGACATGTACAAGCGTATCATAAATGCTAAGAAATGTCCGTTTTGAATCATTTTCCCTTTTAGTCAGGAGGTTTGCCATGAAATACACACTGGAAGAGCGGCTGGACATAGGCCGCAAAATCTACCACAACGAACTCACTCGCTATGAGGCTGCTTCCATCTATGGCATCAGTGCGGAAACCGCGAGAAGCTATATGCGAGAGTATCGTGACACATCTCACTTGCCGCCAAAGAAAGCTCACGAGCATCCCTGCCATATTCACACGGAAACCGTCTTGCCAGAATCCTGGGAAAGTTATCAGAATATGTCCAAAGATGCGCTCTTGGATGAGTTAATCAAATCGAAAGTCAACGAGGCTCGCTAAAAAAAGGGTACATCGTGAAGGGGAGTGGTGCACACAGGGAATATTTTCGGCTCGTCAAGAAGAATACCAAATAAGCGCGGGATGCCAGTGGTATCCCTGGAGAAGGTGCCAAGCTTGCGAGGCGGAAGAGGTCTATAGACTTGTAAGAAGCAAATGGCATCAAAATTCTCCGAGAATATGTTATAATGAGAAAATAATGTTTGAATTTTGGGGGAGGGGATTGACAGATGACAGAAAACCAGTACACTCAGGACAGACAGACAGACAGACAGACAGACAGACAGACAGACAGACACCTGATTTCTATTCTGGTGCCATGCTACAATGAGGAAGCGGTGCTGCGGCAGTTCTATGCGCGGACGTCGGAAGTGATTCGGGGGATTCCGGATTACGATTTTGAGTTTGTCTTTGTGAATGACGGCAGCCGTGATGGGACACTTGCCATCATGCGGGAACTGCGTGCGAAGGATGCACGCGTATCGTACATCAATTTGTCCCGGAACTTCGGCAAGGAAATCGCGATGATTGCAGGAATTGATTACCTGCAGGGCGATGCGGCAGTCATCATGGATGCGGACTTGCAGGACCCGCCGGCGCTCATCCCGGAGATGATTTCGTGGTGGGAAAAAGGCTATGATGATATCTGTGCCAAACGCCGCAGCCGCGCAGGGGAGACATTCTTCAAGAAGTGGTCGTCACATGCGTTTTACCGCATTTTGCAGCATCTGACGAATATCCCCATCCAGCCCGATGTCGGCGATTTCCGCCTGCTCGACAAGCAGTGCCTCAATGCCCTGCGTCTGATGCGTGAGTCGCAGCGTTATACAAAGGGTCTTTTCAGCTGGATTGGTTTCAACAAGAAAGAGATTCTGTTCGACCGCGATGCACGTGCGGCTGGCAAGACGAAGTGGAATTACTGGAAGCTCATGAATCTGGCGATTGAAGGCATTACGAGTTTTACAATCGCACCTCTCCGAGCGGCGTCGTTTCTCGGTTGTATCCTGGCCTTTGTGGCCATCTTGTACATGGTGTATATCGTCGTGCGCACGCTTCTTTATGGCGGTGATGTGGCGGGGTATCCGTCACTGATCTCAGTCATCCTGTTCATCGGCGGCGTGCAGCTGCTTTTCTTAGGAATCATCGGCGAGTATCTGGGCCGGGTATTCAATGAAAGCAAATTTCGCCCTCTCTATTTGGTAAAAGATTATAATGGGAAAATTATGATTGACCAGAAGGAGGCGCGAAAATAAGATGATAAATCTGTTGCATACATATTCTGAACGAATTCAGTCATTGGCGAATGATATTTTTTCATTCACACAAAATAAGAAATGCAAGGTGGTTATTATGGCCATCTTGATTGTAGTTATTGCTGTTTTGATGTTTCGTCTCAATCGGCCTACGCCTTGGGTTGTCGATGACATTTTAAAGGGTGAGGGCGCGAAGAAGCTTCATACCTTCCAACAGTATTTTGAGCATATATGGGGCTTCTATTTTTCCTGGGGCGGACGTATATGGGGCGAGCTGTTTGCCTATCTGTTTTTATCCATTCCAAAACGAGTATTTGATATCGTCAATACAATTGGTTATTTGGCATTTACCGGTTTGATTTATATCAATATCACAGGAAAATTTAAGTCTTCTCCTTCCTTATTCCTGCTGATTAATTTTCTGTTGTTTGCTTGTCTGCCTGCCTTTGGACAGGATATTTTATGGATATCCGGAACGGCCAACTACATGTGGGCGAGCATTATTCCGCTGCTTTACCTTGCATTTTGGCGGAGATATTTTGATCAGGAAATAAAGGGATTGAACAGGATTCCCAGCTTGATGCTGTTGTTTATCCTTGCTGTCTTATCCGGCTGGGCAAATGAGAACGTGTCCGTGTCACTTATTTTTCTGGCAATCTGCTATATGGTTATATATCGTAACAAATATGGCAGTATACCACGTTTTGCCACGTCTGGGTTGATTGGGCTAGTCATCGGTACGCTTCTTTTGTGGCTCGCCCCTGGCAATTTCGCACGGTTTGCAGCAGAAAAGCATTCGAAATCCATCTTGCATATAGTCCATAATGTTTTTCACAATATTTCCGTTTTATTTGATTTCAACTCAACCTTGTTGCTGATCCTCTTATTTGCTGTGTTGATTATTCTGGGACGCAGTGCCAAAAAATCCCTGTCTTCTGTATTCATGATATCTGGCGTACTATCGGCTGTTGCCATGAGCGTAGTCGGGGGGATTTATACCCGCACATTCTTGGGATGCGTCGTTCTTATGATTATCTCCGTTGGTATGCTGTATGATGATTGGAATGACACCGTTAACGTACGTAAATGTCGCGCTATGCTGCTCGTTTGTTTATGCTTGGGCATGCATATCTTTTATGTTACGGCACGGGATGGTATCAATGATTATGCGAATGCCTGGAACCAGAATTTAGAGATTATACGGACAGAAAAAGAGAAGGGGAATCTGGATGTATATGTTAATCCGATTACACCCAAGAATAAATTCTGCGCGACGTATGGATTGGATGACATAAAGCCGAAAGAAAACAATCAGCATTGGTTAAATACGGGTGTTGCACATGCTTTTGGCTTGCATACCATCCAGAGTGTACACGTCAATCCTCAAAAGTAACGGACTTAAACTTCACACACCTGAAATTCTTATTCCTGGATCCATTTTTGCTGTTCTATCTGCGTTGGGGCGGTGTGTGGCAGCGTTAACTGTTCTTGCGGTCTTTGCTCTTGCTGGAGAAGGTGTCAAGCTTGTGAAATGGATGCAGTTCTTGAGCATGAGAAAAAGGGAGGATCTCGTCTCAACCTGTTTGGGTTGACGGGGTCCTCCCTTTGCTTTTGGTGATTTTTTGCTTTTACGCTCGTTTGCCGGCATGGATGAGGTGCATGACCTGCTGCATGGTCTGGCGGAGATTCTGCTCGGTGGTCGTGCGGCTCATGGCCTCCTCGAGCGTCATGGGGGCGTGCAGAATCGGGAAATACGCGTCGATGCCGTGCTGATTGACGCGTTCAGCTTCGCGCGTTGCGCAGCCGCAGAGTGCCACCGTCAGGCAGCGGGGCTGGCAGGCCTTGGCGAGCTGGGCGACGCCGGCCGGGGCCTTGCCCATGGCGGTCTGCTGGTCCATGCGGCCTTCGCCTGTCACGAGCAGGTCCGCTTCGGCGAGTGCCTTGTCGATGCCGATGGCGGAAAGGATGAGGTCGACGCCTGGCGTCAGTGCACCGTGCAGGAACACGTGGAACGCAAAGCCCAGGCCGCCGGCCGCGCCGGCACCGGGCAGCTTTTGGCCTTCGATGCCGCTTTGCTTCTCTGCAAGTTCCGCAAAGCGGTGGATGTCGCCGTCCATGCGCCGGATGATTGCTTCCGTCGCGCCTTTCTGCGGGCCGAACACGCGCGAGCAGCCTTCTTCGCCGCAGAGCGGGTTCGTGACGTCGCAGGCAATCTCAAACGTGCAGTCTTTGAGGCGGGCATCGGACTGCGCCATATCGAGGGACGCGACCTCAGCGAGATCACCGCCCATGATGCCCGCGGGACTGCCGTCGGCCTTTTGGAAGCGGAAGCCGAGCGCCGTCAGCATGCCGAGGCCGCAGTCGTTCGTCGCACTGCCGCCGATGCCGATGATGAAGTGACGGCAGCCGTGGTCCATGGCCGCGAGAATCAGCTCGCCGAGACCGAACGTCGTCGTGTGAAGCGGGTTGCGCTTCTCTGGCGGTACGAGCGTGAGCCCCGAGGCATCGGCCATCTCGATGATTGCTGTTTTCGTATCCGGCAGAAAGCCGTAGCGGCTCGTGATTCTCGTGCCGAGCGGCCCCGTGACGGGAACTTCGACGATGCGGCCGTGCAGGCCCTGCGTCATCGCGTCGACCGTGCCCTCGCCGCCGTCGGCCAGCGGGAACACCTGGACATGGTCTTCAGGGTAAACGTCATGGATGGCCTGCTGCAGAACCTTGCCGGAATCCATCGAGGACATGCAGCCCTTGAACGAATCAATCGAAATCACGATATTCATAGACAACCCTCCTTGGAATCAGGAACGAACCTGAAAACACCGACGAAACATCAGAGCAGGATGAGGGAAGCCAGGAAGATGGCGAGCATCGAGACAATGCCGACGACGAGCGTCATCATCGTCTGCGTGCGGTAGCCGTCCTGCGGGTCCATGCCCGTGAAGTTCGTGACGACCCAGAAATAGCTGTCGTTGGCGTGCGATACCGTCATGGCGCCGGCACCGATGGCCATGACCGTGAGCAGCGCGGCCATTTCCGTATTGAGGCCGAGCGCCGTCATCATGGAAGCCGAATCGGAGAACATGCCCATGATGCCGGCCGTCGTCGTGATGGCGACGGTGGAGGAGCCCTGAGCTGTCTTGAGGATAGCCGAGATCAAGAACGGGAAGAAGATGCCGACACTCGCGAGGAAATCGGCGTTGGCCTTCATGAATTCGACGAAGCCCGCCGCCGTGATGACCTTGCCGAGCACGCCGCCGGCGGCCGTGATGAAGAGGATAGGGCCGACGGTCTTCATCGTCTCATCCGTGACATCGTAGAAATCCTTCATCTTGCCCGTGGCGACCAGAAGGTACACGGCGAAGAACAGGCCAACCGTCAGTGCGATGATTGGCGTGCCGAGGAACTTGATGCCCGTGGCCATGACGCCCTGCATGCCGGCCATCGTGACGATGGAGCCGAGTGCCATGAGCAGGATTGGGACGACAATCGGGGCGAACGAAGAAGCTGCGCCCGGCAGTTTGCCGAAGCTCTTGACGAGTTCATCGTAATCCTTCTCGGCCGCTGCATCCTCCTCACTCGTTTCCTTGACGGGGATGTTTTTCTTGGCGATGTGCAGCGAGAAGAAGTAAACGGCCAGCAAAGCCGGGATGGAGACGCAGACACCGACGAGGATGACGGCCGCCAGATTGTCGGCAACGCCTAGGGAGCCGGCCGCGGCGATCGGGCCCGGCGTCGGCGGGATGAAGACGTGCGAGGTGTAGAGGCCGCCCGAGAGGGCAACGGCCATGCCGACGGGGCTGATGCCCTTGATTTTCTTGCAGATGGCCTTGCGGATCGGGTTCAGGATAACGAAGCCGCTGTCGCAGAAGACCGGAATCGAGACGATCCAGCCCATGAGCATCATCGCGAGCTGCGGGTGCTTCTCACCGACGCAGCGGATGACGACATCGGCCAGCCGGATGGCCGCGCCCGTGCGCTCAAGGATCAGGCCAATCAAGGCGCCGAGGATGATGACGATACCGATGCTTGCGAACGTGCCCGAGAAGCCGGCGCCGATGATGCCCGGGATCTTGGCGAGCGGCAGGCCCACGACGATGGCCAGCAGGAGCGACGTACCCATCAGCGAAAGGAACGGATGGATTTTCCATTTGGAAATCGCAACAATCATTAGGACAATGGCGAGGAAGAATGTGATCAGAAGGGGTATTCCTGTCATGATAAAACCTCCTTTAACAATGCGCATACCATTTATTGTATGCATGCTATAATTAATTTCATATATAGTATAGCACGTGAAAACGAGGAGGTTGTATAGTACAGATACCATATATTATGTGACATTTATGTATATGGTACCATTGAAAGATGATGTGTTCGGTGGTGTTCTGCGCGTCTGCTGTGCTTTTCTGTTTTTTGCCGTCCAGTCAGCTGTCTTCATGGAAGCCTGCGAGATGCAGATCCTGATAGAAGTAGAGGACGACGTAGAACACCGCGCTGCAGCGCAGCGAACGCGGGTCATAGCCCGTGCGCGCCGCGATCTTTTTGAGATGCTGCTGTAGCGTGTTCTTGTGGATGTAGAGCGCCGCGGCCGTCTGCGTGATCGAGCCGTCATGCTCGAAAAAGCATTCCAGGGTATGGATGACGTCGGCGAGCTCAAGCGGCGAATAGCCGTGGAAAATCTTCCTGACATACTCGCGCTTGGCCGTCAGCGGGATGAGGTCGGCGAAAATCTCCATGTTGATTTCATCGTACCCCTTGATGCGCACCGTCCCCTTGCGGTGGCACGAATAGAGGGCCTTGCGCGCCTGCTCGAAGGCCTGCCGGAGCTTCGTGTTGTCGGCGGCAGGGGAGTCCAGCCCGAGGCAGAGCTCGGCGCCACGGCTCTGCGCACAGGCCAGGAGCCTCCTGGCAAAGGCACGCAGCTGCTCCTGTGAGCGGATGTCCGTCAGGAATACGATCATCTGGCTCGTCGCGAGCGTGCAGCAGGCCGCATCGAGGCGCTGTGCCTCCATCTCAAGCTGCGAAAAGATATCATTCGCGCGGCCCGGGTCCGGTATCTCCTCAAAATCCGCCACGACGATGCGGCGCGGCACGCTGAGGTCGATGTCGAGCATATGGCCGCGTTCAATCTGCTCTTTGGAGAGAAACGTCTCGCTGTGGTCCAGGAGCTCGCGCAGGAAAAGCTGACGCTGCTGCTGCAAATGGTTCTGCAGGCGCTGATACTCCTGCTCGTGCACGAGCAGCTCCGTCATCTTGCGGATGACATTCGCGAGCGGCAGGATGCTCTCATATGGCCCCGTGATGCCGAGCACGCCGATCGGCTCACCCTCGACCTGCAGCATGAAATTCGTGCCGGGCCGCGCGCCGGGGTACTCGTCATCCCGATAGATGCGCAGCTCATCGAGATTGTCCCTTATAATGCGGGCCGCCGCGCCATGGAAGGTCTGGACGCGCTCCGGGTCCGTGCTCGCGATGATGATCCCTTCCTTGTTCATCAGATTGATTTTCTGCGGCAGGACCGTGTTGATTTCCTGCACGATTGCGTGCGCCTGCTGCTCCTGAAGTTCCATAGATAATCCCTGCTTTCACCGCTTGTTCGACGTATCTCTTTTCCATACATTCTACAGCCAGCACATTTTTCCTGCCGGAACAGCCGCGCAGAGGAAACGAAGGCAGGTCGACCGCAACGACAGAATCCACTTTTCCAACAATATCCGGGTCTTCTACGCTGAGGACATCACGGGTCACGACGTCGTTGACGATGAACTCGTGGGCGGCCTGCGCGTTTTCGACAAGACGGTCTACTGCGATTACAATACCATCGCGCTGAAGCACGGCACGGAAGAAATCACCATGCACCCCGTCTGCTGGGAGAAATTCCCGTATGAAACGGAACGCGATTTGCAGGACCGTATTGAAAAGATGCCTGTCCTGCCCCTGGGCCTCTGCCTGCCGGACCGCAACAGCTACGATATCCACACGCAGCTGCTGACCTTTGCCATAAAGCCGTTTGCTTATGTGAAAGAAAAACTCACGTCTCCAAGTATTACATTGAAGTTTAATCGTGATGCCGCTAGGAAAATCTGTACCTGGAATCGTCCATACCGCGGATATTCGGGCAACTGAAAGGTGATAAGACATCTTTCATTTTGTGGGATAAGGAACTCGGCGTATTTTATAACGAACAGAATCCGAATAGTATTCATAACTATAAGAAAGCGGCAGAAAAAGGATCACTGAAAGCACAACTCGCTTTAGGTAATTGCTATTGCCAGGGCATTGGTGTAGAGAAAGTGAGCAAGAGGCATTTCACTGGTATTTGCAGGCGGCAAACCAGGGCAATATGGATGCACAATATTGGATTGGTTACTCGTATGATCATGGACGAGGTGTGAAACAAGACTATGAACAGGCTATAACGTGGTACCGGAAAGCTGCGAACCAAGGCGATGCTCTTTCGCAAAGTAATATAGTAAAAATATTAAATGAACAACAAAAGAATTAACAGGATGCTCTAAGGAGCAGGCTCCGTTTTCTGCTGTCTTTATCCGCTAACGGTCCAAAGGGTCCAGAGCATTTTCCCCCTAAACACAAAAGGAGATGCCCATGAAGACATCTCCTTTTTAATTTAATAGCCTTTAAACACATCGCTATGTGTACCCGTTCTGGCCAATACTAAAATCAACCGTTCTTCTATGATTTTGTATACCAGCAGCCAGTCTGGCTGGATATGGCACTCTCGAAAGCCGGCATATTCACCCCCGAGCGCATGATCGCGATATTTCTCTTCCAGCGGCTCACAGGCTTGAAGCTTGTCAATCACGTACTTCAATAGCGACATGTCCATGTGGCGCTTCTTAGCCCGTTTGACGTCGCGTTTGAACTGCGTGTAGAACTGAATCTCCAGCATCATATGCCCAAATCCTTATAGAGTGTATCCGTATCATGATACACCTTGCTTAATCCGACACCGTCATTGATGTCACGAACGGCCTGATGCAAATCATTCGGACGATCCACGATATCAAAGGGGATTTTCCCCTGAATATCAATCTGATGGAGCAGCAGATTTACGGCCCCGCTCGTCGTCAAGCCCATCCGTTTCAATCTCTGGTCGACACGATGCTTCAAAGCCTCGTCGACACGTACCTGCAATAAAGCTGTAGACATATCATTCACCTCCATGCTTATATTATATCGCAATTACATTGTAATGACAAGAATATACAAAGCTAAGCATGTGTCAAGATCTTAGAGAAATGGACTGAGCCGTGAGCGTGGGGGAGCGCCCAGGAACGAAGACAGAAAGCAGGATATCCGACGCACTTGTCGAATTAATATTTGATTAATATGTACGCGATAGGATGTGACAAAATGACCGAATCCCGATTCCAGTTTCTGCAGGGGAATTTCCCCGGGCTCTTTGCGCTTTGTGACGAAGCCGGCCAGACGGCCGATGCCCATACTGCTTTATTGAAGGCGAGAATGGCGCTTGAACATATGGCCAAGGACCTCGGGGCGACGCAGCGGGACCTGTTCAGCAATATCAATGAGCTCAACGACCTGGGGATACTCGATGCCAAGCGCAGCAGGCTGTTCCATCAGGTCCGGCGCGTCTCGAATCTCGGCGTCCATGAGGGAAATGAGATTGCGGCAGCGGACAGAAAAAGCTGCCTGGATGCTCTGTTTGAGATAACCCTGTGGTATGCGATTTCTTTCAAAAAGCGCCGCTATGAACTGGCGGCGTTTGAGACCTCCGATATGGGGCTGGTGAAGCAGTACCTGAGCAATGAGGCATCGGAAGACGGGAACCCGGCTGCAGCGGGGGCGGCGCAGGACATCTTCTCGAACAGCATCGATCCCCTGCAGATCGACGGGGACTTTTCCCGCCAGATGGAAAAGAACCAGGAAACGGATGAACTCACGCAGGACGTATTTGAGACGGACGAAGAATATGCGAGGCGGATTGCCGCCATGCCGAAGGTCCATCTGGGCTACGCGATCCTCGACGCCAGACGGCAGGACGGCTACACGAAGATCGTCTTCCCGCTGCACCACATCGACCGCAACGACAGGATCCACTTCTCCAACAATATCCGTGCTTTTTATGCCGAGAACATCACGGGTCATGACGTCGTCGACGATGAACTCGTGGGCGGCCTGCGCGTTTTCGACAAGAAAGTCTACTGCAATTACAGCACCATCGCACTGAAGCACGGCACGGAAGAAATCCCCATGCACCCCGTCTGCTGGGAGAAATTTCCGTATGAAACGGAACGCGATTTGCAGGACCGCATGGAAAAGATGCCCGTCCTTCCCCTGGGCCTCTGTATGCCGGACCGCAACAGCTACGACATCCACACGCAGCTGCTGACCTTTGCCGTAAAGCCGTTCGCTTACGTGAAAGAAAAGCTCACGTCGCCGAGCATCCGCCTGAAACTCGACCGGGATGTCGCCAGGAACATCTGCGCCGGGAATCGTCCGTACCGGATATTCGGGCTGTTCGAAGGCGACAAGAAATCCTTCCTCCTGTGGGATAAGGAATTCGGCGTATTTTATGACGAGCTTCATGCTCATGGCCACAAAGGAAAGCAAACAAAGGAACGGCCGCAGGAACGGTCAGAGAAATTTGCCGTGCCGGACGAATCCGTCAAAGAGCTGCTTCGGCTTGGCGAGATGTATCTTGAGGGACAGGGCGTCCCGAAGAGTATCCGCAAAGGCCTGCAACTTTACAAGAAAGCGGCAGCACGGGGCTCGCTGGAAGCACAGCTCGCGCTGGGGGAACGCTATCGCCAGGGCATCGATGCTAAAAAGGATGAGCAGGAAGCGTTCCGCTGGTATTGGCAGGCGGCAGGCCAGGGCAATGCGGATGCTCAATTTCAGATTGGTTACGCGTATGATCATGGACAAGGCGTGGCCCAAGACAATAAAAAGGCCGCGACGTGGTACTGGAAGGCCGCAGAACAGGGCGACGCTGCCGCGCAAAATAATATCGGCTGTTCGTACTATTACGGGCGGGGCGTCGAACGAAATTATGAAGAGGCGATGAAGTGGTTCCAGAAAGCGGCACGACAAGGCAATGCTGCTTCTCAAACCTGGATCGGTTATCTGTACGATAATGGTCGTGGCGTGAAGCAGGACTACAAAGAGGCCATGAAGTGGTACCAGAAGGCTGCCGCCCAAGGTGACACTTCTGCTTTCTATTGGCTTGGCCTTTTATATTATTGGGGAAGGGGCGTGGAACAAGATTATCCGAAAGCCATGAGCTGGTACCGAAAAGCAGCAGACCAGGGCGATGCTGCTGCACAAAACTGGATTGGCTATCTGTATGATCAGGGCCAAGGCGTGGAACGGGATTATCAAGAGGCCATGAAGTGGTATCAAAAGGCCGCCGCCCAAGGCAATACTGCTGCTCAAAATAATATTGGCAATCTATATTATTGGGGGCAAGGAGTAGAGCAAGACTACAAAGAAGCCATGAAATGGTATCGGAAGGCAGCCGCTCAGGATAATGGTTTTGCTTTAGAAAGCATTGGCAATTTGTATTATAATGGCCGAGGAGTGAAGCAAGATTATCAAGAAGCCATGAAGTGGTATCAAAAGGCCGCTGCTCAAGGCGATGCGCCTGCTCAACAGGATATCGGGTATTTGTATGATCAGGGCCTAGGGGTAAAACAAGATTATGGTGAGGCCATGAAGTGGTATCAGAAGGCCGCCGCGCAGGGCAATGCCGCTGCCCAAAATAATATCGGTTATCTGTATCATTATGGACACGGGGTAAAAAAAGACTGCAAAGAAGCCATGAAATGGTATCAAAAAGCAGCAAAACAGGGCAGTGATGCGGCTCAAAACAATATCGGCAATTTGTTTTACGATGGTCAAGGCGTAGAGCAAGACTATGAAGAGGCCATGAGCTGGTACGTAAAAGCAGCAGAGCAAGGCAACGCTTTTGCCCTGAACAGCATCGGTAATTTGTATGCGAATGGCCTGGGTGTGAAGCAGGATGATCAAGAAGCCATGAAATGGTATCAAAAAGCAATGGAGCAGGGGAGTGATACTGCCAAAGAAAACCTGGCACGGCTGCAGGGAAAATTATCCAATCCCGCTGCCAAAACGGATGTTGAAACGAAAAAGAAGTCTTCGGGATGCTTTATCACGACGGCTGTATGTCAGAGCTTTGACAAGCCCGACGACTGCTATGAGCTGACGATGTTCCGCCGGTTCCGCGACAACTGGCTGACGAAGCAGCCGGATGGGGAGGCCCTGATCGCCGAATACTATGCAATCGCACCGGCTATCGTGAGCCGCATCGACAGACTGGCACATGCTGCTGACATCTACCGGCAGATCTGGCGGCAGTATCTTTCCCCGTGCCTCAGGCATCTGGAACAGGGCGAATATAAAGCCTGCAGGGTACGATATATCGCAATGGTTCGCACGTTAAAAACCAAATACTACCGAAACGTTTATTGACTGAAGGGCAAATCTTTCACCGAGAAAAACTTTGCATCAGACTATGTAATATGATATACTAAGCTTGATCAAGAAAACGTCTATGGAAGTAGACGAAGGCCCTAGGGTGGCACACCCCTAGGGCCTTTTTTGTATAAAAACAGCCAGCTCAGACAAGCCAAGCTGGCTGCACACAGGCTAGAACGTATTGCTGCTACCGCTCTAACCATTTCTGAATGCCGTACCAAATGGCACACGATACGACACCAGCAAGAACGGACATCAAGAAAACGTCTATGCTCACGAAGCAAACCTCCTTTCCGTTTCCGGCATAGAGGCAGCAACGTAACTAGTATATCATAGAGAACTCGATATAGTATATAAGGAATTCGGATCATCCATAATGTCAAAGGATAAAGTTTGCCGCTATGTGTAACAAAAATCACAGCCAAAAACGGGGCTTCGTAATAAAATAATACGTAATACGAAAAAGAACATCCTCCGAGCGAAAGCATCTAAAGCCTGGCCATGATGCTGAGCCTGGGCGCGATTGCGTCCACAGGGTTTGGGGAGAAATCCCCGGGCCTTCCGTGTTTGAAAAGGAGCGAAGTGCACCCCTGTCTTGTGGGATTTGGGCTGCCCTTGCGCGTATAACGGAGGGGCAGTCTTTTTTGCGTGTGTTTACCTCAAGACGCGGAAAGGAGATTTTGGTATGAAAAAGTTTTTGGTCCTGTGTGTATCCGCCCTGATGCTGCTCATGGCGGGCTGCGGCGGGGAGCAGGCGTCGGCGCCGGCAAGCGGCAAAGCTCCGGCGAAGGATGCGCAGCCGGTGGAGCTGCACGTGGCTGCCGCCGCGAGCCTGACGGATGTGATGAAGGAGCTGGCCGACACCTACGAAAAGGATCATCCCGGTGTCAAGCTCGTGTTCAATTTCGGCAGCAGCGGCGCACTGCAGCAGGCCATCGAGAACGGCGGAGAGACGGATCTCTTCTACTCGGCCGCCCAGAAGCAGATGAATGCCCTGCAGGACAGCGGCAATCTCGTTGAGGGCACCCGCAAGGACCTGCTGGAAAATGAAGTGGTACTGGTGGTGCCGAAAGAGGGCGGCAAGGATATAAAGTCCTTTGAGAACCTGACCCGCAGCGACATCCAGCATGTGGCGCTCGGCGAGCCCAAGGGCGTCCCGGTCGGGCAGTACACGGAGGAAGTCCTCAAGAAGCTCGGCATCCTGGATCAGGTGAAGGCCAAGGCCGTCTACGGCTCCGATGTGCGTCAGGTGCTGTCCTGGACGGAGACGGGCGATGCTGACTGCGGCGTGGTCTATGCCACGGATGCGGCCGTTTCCGATAAGGTGAAGGTGGCCGCCAAGGCCCCCGCGGGCTCGCACAAGCCGGTCATCTATCCCGCTGCCGTTATCAAGGGGACGAAGCATCCGGACGAGGCCAAGGACTTCCTCGCCTTCACATCCTCGGATGCAGCCAAGAAGATCTTTGAGAAATATGGCTTTACGTGCAAGTGAGCACGGCACGGACGGGCAGGGAATCGGCAGGGCCGGTTTCTTGCCTGTTTTTGCTGGATGTAGGAGAGTCGAGGGAGGAACACATGGAACTGGATGTTTCCATCCGCAAGAGGCTGCGCGACTACGAACTCAGCGTGGATTTTGCGGTCAAGAATGAAGTCTTTGCGCTCTTGGGGGCCTCGGGCTGCGGCAAGAGCATGACCCTCAAGTGCATTGCGGGCATCGAGCGGCCGGATGAAGGGCGCATCGTGCTGAACAGGCGCACGCTCTTTGACAGTAAGGCGGGCATCAATCTTCCGCCTCAGCGGCGCCGGGTGGGCTACCTCTTCCAGAATTACGCCCTGTTTCCCAACATGACCATTGCCGAGAACATCCTGTTTGGCGCGGTGGGCAGTGAGGCGGAAAAAAGGGCCAAGATGCAGGACAGCCTGAAACGCTTTGATCTTCAGGGGCTGGAGGATGCGTATCCGTCTGAGCTTTCCGGCGGGCAGCAGCAGCGGGCGGCCTTTGCCCGCGTCCTGTCCTCGGCGGCTGAACTGCTGCTCCTCGATGAGCCCTTTTCGGCTCTCGACAGCTTCCTCAAGTGGCAGATGGAGCTTGAACTCATGGACCTTTTGCAAAGCTATGACGATGCGGCCATCCTTGTCTCGCATGACCGCAATGAGGTATACCGTCTGGCCAGCCGTATCGGAGTCATGAACCGGGGACACCTTGAGGCCATGAGCGGCCGGCATGAGCTCTTCCATCAGCCGCAGACGCTGGCGGCGACGCTTTTGACCGGCTGCAAGAACGTTTCCTCTGCCCGCCGCGAGGGGGAAAAGACCCTGCGGGCGGAGGAGTGGGATCTTTCCCTAAAGGCGGCGGATGATGTGCCCGCGGGGCTGAAGTACGTTGGCCTGCGCGCCCATTTCCTCGCGTACCGGCAGGGGCCGGGAGAGAACACCTTCCGGATGGAAGTCATGAAGGTCATCGAGGATACCTTTTCGTATCTGGTCATGGTGCGCCGGGCAGGGAGCCAGGGGAAGCCCATCCGCTGGGAGGTCGACAAGGATTTCTGGCAGTCGGTAGCGGGGCGGGAGCTTTATCTGTACTTCCCGCCTGAGCAGCTGATTCTCCTGGAAAGGTGAGGTGTGTTATGGAATGGAGTCCTCTGATTGTAACGCTGCAGACGGCCCTTGCCGCCACCTTCATCACCTTCTTTGCCGGCATCGGCGCGGCCTACGGGGTCACGCGGCTGCGGCACGGGCAGGGGGTGGCCGATGCAATATTGACGCTGCCCATGGTGCTGCCGCCCACGGTGGTCGGCTTCTTCCTGCTGCTGGCCTTCGGCAAGCGCAGCACGATTGGGCAGTTTCTGCTGCAGTTCGATGTCTCGCTGGTCTTCACCTGGAAGGCAACGGTAATCGCTGCCGTCGTCGTGTCCCTGCCGCTCATGTACCGGACGGCGCGGGGCGCCTTTGAGCAGCTCGACCAGAATATCCTCTATGCGGCCAGGACCCTGGGGATTTCCGAGTGGCGGATCTTCTGGCATGTGCTGCTGCCGAATGCCCGGCAGGGCATCCTCGCGGGCGTGGTGCTGTCCTTTACCCGGGCGCTCGGGGAATTCGGCGCGACGATCATGTTCGCCGGCAATATCCCCGGCGTGACCCAGACCATGTCCACGGCCATTTACGCGGCCGTGCAGGCCAATGATTACGATCTGGCCTTCCAGTGGGCCGTCTGTCTGGTGATCTTTTCGCTGGTGTTCGTGGTGGCCATGAATGCCTGGCTGTCCCGCCGGCGCGGGCGCTGAAGCGTGTGTTTTAGATAAGGAGCATTCCTGTAATTAGGAAATAGCGCCTTTGTGAAA
>NZ_QRVW01000040.1:0-17157 GCF_003458855.1 Mitsuokella sp. AF21-1AC | reverse complement strand
GGGCGATGAGCAAGCGGCTTAAAAGCTGTAAACTGCTGTAAGATTAAGATAAAGAAATCCTGCAATGAAAGCCTATTTTTCATTGTAACATATTTTAAGAATCAGCAAAGGACTTATCCCATGAACGAATCAAAACTTCCGAAGAACGCACGTATCCTGATCGTGCGGCTCAGTGCCATCGGCGACGTGCTCCACTCCACGTCCGTCGTCCACAATCTCAAGCGGCTCTGCCCGAGCTGCCACATCACCTGGCTCGTCAGTCCGCCGGCCAGCCTCCTGCTCGAAGGCAATCCCGACATCGACCGCCTGCTCGTCTGGGACCGCCGTCCCTTTGATGACGCGGCCCGTCATCTGGATGTCCGCAGACTGTACCATACGCTGAAGGAGGCACGCCGGCTGCTGGCACCATACACATTCGATATCGCGCTCGACATCCAGGGGCTCTTCCTCTCAGGACTGCTGACGCATATGAGCCATGCCCCACGCCGCATCGGCATCCATGAGCGCCATGAGGGCAATTTCCTCTTCATGACGGAGATAGCCCCCGACATCCCCGACCGCCACAAGATCCGGCGGTACATGACGGCGCTCCGCCCTCTCGGCATCGAAGCAAGCGACTTCAGGCCAGGACTCGTGCTGAACCTGCCCGAAGAAGCGATACATTTTGCGCAAACACTGCTTGCAAAGCACGGCATCGTGAGCCATGATCCCGCACGGCCGCTGCTGCTCGTCAACGTGCGCACGACCTGGCCGGACAAGAACTGGCCGCCGGAGTACTTTGGCAGGGCCCTGAGCGATCTGCCGTCTGACATCCAGATTGTCTTCACCGGCGCACCGGCGGACGCACCCTATATTGAAACGGCGCAGCGGGCCATGGGCTCCCGCCCGTCGCTCTCACTTGCCGGCAAGACCAATCTCCTGCAGCTGGCCGGCGTATTCCACAAAGCCGACCTGCTGCTGACGGGCGATACGGGCCCCCTGTACATTGCAGAGGCTGTGGGGCTGTCAACACTCTCACTCTGGGGGCCGACACATCCCGATATCTACGGACCGCTGACCAAAGGCCATCATTTCATCCTGACCCCCAATGACTGCCATGCCTGCTGCAAAACAAAATGCAGGCATAAAACAAATGCCTGCATGAATGCCATTGAACCGTCTGTCGTGAAAACTGCTCTGCTGAACCTGCTGGAACCTCCCGCAGGCAAAGCCTGATGCCATCAGCCGCCCGACTGGAAAGTGACGGTTACGCTCGTGCCTTTATCCACGAGTGTATTGGCGGGAATGTTCTGCGAAACGGCATAGCCGGAACCCTCGGGGTCACAGTTCAGGCCGCGTTCCGATGCCAGCTGGGCCGCCTCCCGCAGGCTCTTGCCCGAAAAGTCCGGTACGACGACCTTGCCTTCCGGCACTTCACCTGTGTAGGTGGCCGTTGTCTTCGGCTTGGTCTGGGCAGCCTTCTGGTTCATCCCGGCAAAGGGATCGCTCGAAGGCTCGATGTGCATGTAGCGGAAGAGCTGCGTGAAAATGCGCTTGGCCACCGGCGCAGCGATCTGTCCGCCGTAGTAATTGCCGGTTCCCGGATCGTCGATGATGACAAGCACCGTAACGCGCGGATCCTCTACGGGTGCAAAGCCGCAGAACGAAGCGATGTAACGCCCGTCCATGTAGCCCGTGCCATCCGGGCGGATCTTCTGCGCCGTACCGGTCTTGCCGGCAATGCGGTAGCCCTTGACGGCAGCTTTCTTGCCGCCGCCGCTCGCGACGACCTGCTCCAGGAGGCCCACGAGCGTTTTATCCGTGGCCGACTCGATGGTGCGGCGCACTTCCGTCGTGCCCTTTTCCTCGTAGACCGAACCGTCGGCATTCGTGATTGTCTTGACGATATGCGGCTTGAGCAGCACGCCGTCATTCGCGATGGCTGACATGGCCGTGATGAGCTGCAGCGGCGTAACGGCAATACTTTGGCCGATGGACATCGTAGCCGTATCGGAATCCCGCATATCATCGGGATTGAAGAGCAGGCCGCTCTCCTCGCCTGGCAGCTCGATGCCCGTCGGCGTGCCAAAGCCAAACAGCTTGGCGTATTCCGTGAGCTTGTGCGCGCCGAGGCGCAGGCCGACCTGGGCAAAGCCCGTGTTCAGCGACTGCTTGACGACATCGGTGAACGTGACCGTGCCGAAGCTCGTACCGCTCCAGTTCTGGATGCGGCGGCCGGAAACCATGACGTAGCCGGGGTCGACGAAGACCTGATTCGGCGATACGACCTTTTCCTGCAACGCGGCTGCGGCAACAACGGACTTGAAGGTCGAGCCCGGCTCATAGATGAAGGACACAGCCTTGTTCTTCCAGACCTCCGGCTGATAGTCCCAGAAGCGGTTGGGGTTGTACGACGGACGCGAAGCCATGGCCAGGATCTCTCCCGTCTTGGGATCCATGACCACGCAGGTGATGCCCTTCGGATTGTTTTCTGCCATAGCCCGGTCAAGTTCCTGCTCGACGATGAACTGGATGGAGCTGTCGAGCGTCAGCTCGACGCTCTTGCAGTATTCCCCCTGATAGCTGCGCTGACTCGAGAAGATGGAGTCGAGGATTGGCCGGTTCTGGCGGTCGGTCGTCAGGAATTTCTCCTTGACCTCGCCCTTGAGCAGGCTGTCGAGGCCCTGCTCGATGCCGTCAAGGCCCTTGTCATCCGTGCCCACGAAGCCGATGACATTGGCCGCCAGCATATCATTCGGATAGTAGCGCTTAGCCTCGTCGCGGAAGCCCAGGCAATCCGTGTATTTGTTTTCCCGGATCATCGCGCGGACCTGCTCGTATTCGTCATGCTCCATGCGGCGCTTGATCCAGACGAAGCCGCCGCCGACATTGATATCGTCGAGGATCTCCTGTTCCGGCATATTGATGAGCGGCGCCAGATTGGCTGCCAGCTCATCGGGGTCTTTGACATGGTTGGGATCCACATACAGCGATTTCGTCATGACGCTCACGGCCATCTCGCGTCCGTTGCGGTCCAGGATGGTGCCGCGCGGCGACTGGATGGCAAAATCCGAGCCTACCTGCTCGCGCATGCGCTGCGCCAGGTTGTCCCCCTGCACCAGCTGGAGCCAGGCATAGCGGAGCACCATGACGCCAAAAAGCGCCCCCAGTATATAGACCATGCCCAGGATATGCTTTTGTATCCTGCCCCTTCTATCCCTCTTCATCTCATTCGTTCACTCCAAGTCTAATCCTTCTCCACGGGTTCATTGATTGGTCTGGCGGCCGCTGTTCTTCAGCAGTGTATCGCGCAATTTGCCTTCGATGGCCGTGAGCTCCTGTTCGGCAGCCTGACGCTTGGCGCGGCCCTCCTGCTGGATCCGCACGGTATCCTCAATCGTCTGGATGAGTTTCTCATTGACCTCGCGCACCGTCTCGATATCGACGATGCTGCGTTCGTTTTCTTTAGCCGTCTCTACCGAGTTCTGATGCAGAAGCTCCGCATTGCGCTTCAGGAGCTCATTCGTCGTGTTGTTGACCGCCTGCTGCATGCGCAGCACCTTCTGCTGTGCCGAAAGGCCCAGGGCGATGACAAGCTGATTCTTCCAGAGCGGAATCGTCGAATAGATGGCCGTCTGTACGCGGTCGATGAGGGCCTTATCGTTGTTCTGGATCAGGCGGATCTGCGGCGCCGTCTGAATGGCAATCGTCTTGCTGATCTTGAGGTCGTGAATCTTCTTCTCAAAGCGGTCGACATTGGCCTCATAATCGGCGACGACCTGCACGGCCATCGGGTCATTGGCTGCTGCTGCCTGCTCATGAAGCTTCGGCAATTCCACCTCACGCATCTCCCGGACCTTCTCCTCGCCGGCTTCGATGTAGAGCTGCAGTTCCTTGAAATAGGCGAAGTTCTCATCGTAAAGCTTGTCGAACAGCACGACATCCTTCATCATCTTGAGTCTGGCCTGTTCGAGGCTGCCCGCAATGCGTTCGACCTGCACCGAGAGCTTCTCGTAGCCGGCCTTGATGTTCTCCGTCTTGTTGACGAGACTGCCGATAAGCGGCACCTTGCGCAAAAAGCCGCCCTGACTCTTCTCATCGTATTCCTTAACCTGCGTCACGAGGCTGCCGAGCAGCTGCCCGACTTCGCCGCTGTCCTTCGTGCGGACCTGCGCGAGCACGCTGTCGGAGAACTCCGCTATCTTCTTCTGTGCCGGCGCGCCATACGTCAGCAGGGATTCGGTATTCGTCAAATCGATGTGATCCTTGATCTGCTGTACTTTTTCCCGCTCTTCCGGCGACAGGGTATCGACCGCTTTTTCGATTTCCTGCTTAGTCTGTACGGGGATTTCCTTTTGCTGCCCGTCCGCCTGCTTGTCCTTATGCATCTTCATGAGATCGGCCAAATCCGGATTCGGTTTAATCATAACAGTCACCGTCCATTTCCACGATAATACTCAGTATAAAAATGATCCATCGGCATAAACAGATAGCGCACGCCCTCACAAATACCCACGATGCCGGGAATTGCCGTCCACCAGAACAGGAGATACAGGATTCCCCATTTCGTCTTGCCCTGATAGAACTTATGCGCGCCAATGGCACCGCCGAAGATGGCCAGGGCGCTCATGATGAGCTTCTCCTTGAGGACATCCGAGCGCAGCTCCTGCGGCATGACAGCCGGCAGCTCCTCAGCCACGCGGAATGCGCGGCGGCGCGGATGCTTGCGGCCAGCCCGGTTCACCGGGGCATGATCATGGCGGCCCGTCATCGGCTTGAGGCCATCGATAATTCCTTTGACAAGACTCCCGTCTTCTTTTGCTTCCGGCTGTCCGTCACCGGCACTCGCGTTGTGAATGCCATCGGCCTCCATCGTCTTCTGCAGGACCGAGAGCTCTGCATCCATGTCGAGGAGCTTCTCCCCGAGGACACGTTCAAACTCCTTTTCATAAGCTTCATCGAAGGAAGACAGGGTTTCCTTGATGTGTTCCCTCGTCTCGGTGACCTGATCCGTATCGAGGCCCGTCTTCTCGAGTTCATGGTACTCCTCGGCCATGGACGCCGCCCGGTCCTGATACGTGTCAATGAAGCGACGGGCTGCAGAGATGCTCTGCGGATGCTTTTCGAGATAGGTGAGCAGGTTCGCCGCAATCTGCTGCATGGTCAGGAGCTGCTGGCGCAGTTCACCATCACGGATGGTCTGGCTCGCCTTCTCAATGCGGTCATAATCCGTCAGTGCCTTCTGCCAGCTCTCCGCCACGAGTTCGGCTTCATCATCCGAAAGCTCCTTGAGCGGCAGCTTTGCCTGGAATCTCTGTCTGCCGCTGCGATAATGCCAGGCCCGATACCCCAACACAACGCTGAGCACCATGCAGACGGCCGTCATGCCCGCATACAAAAAGACTCCCTGTGTCCCCTGTTCCACCGCGCCATCCAGCGACGCGCATCCGATCAGAAAAGACAAGACTGACATGCCCCATAAAAAGCCTCTCATATCGTCACCACCTTGATTTATCTCTGGACCGCGAAGTCCGTTCCATCATAAGAAGGTCTATTTTTTATTATAACAAAAAACGCCCGCAGAAACGACCATTCCGGCAAAGAAACAGGAAAACGTCTCCACATCATGAACGATGTACGGAGACGTTTTCCTGTTTTGACGGCAAATCCTGAAGCCTGCAGGTCTTTACCAGTGATATTTCTCGCCGCGATTGATCTTGAATGCCCGGTATATCTGTTCGACGAGCAGGAGACGTACCATCTGATGCGTAAAGGTCATCGGCGAGAAGCTCAGGCGCTCATCCGCCCGCTTCCGGACCTCCTCGGACAGCCCGAAGGCTCCGCCGATCAGGAACGTGATGCTGCTGCGGCCGCTGAGGCCGAGCTGTGCGATGGAAGCGGCCAGCTCTTCAGATGATTTCTCCCGGCCGTAGACATCGAGCACGAACAGGTAGCTGCCCTGCGGCACGAGTTTCAGGAGTTTCTCTCCCTCACGTGCGAGCGTCTGCTCTTTTTCCGCCGGCGACGGATCATCCGGCATCTTTTCCTCATGGATCTCCCGAATCTCAACCTGTGCAAACGGCTTGAGGCGCTTGAGGAATTCTGCGATTCCCATGGAAAGATACTTCTCTTTGATTTTGCCGGCACAGACAATCGTGATCTTCATGTACTGCTGCCGCCTTACTTATTGTCCTGCGGCATCTCTTCGAGCGAGATATCGACTTCACGCTCATGGCCGTTGCGGTCGATCGTCGCCTTGACGGTATCGCCGACCTTGTGGGAAGCGACCTTGGAGCGCAGATCCGTCACACTGTTGACATCCTCACCATCGAGCTTGAGGATGATGTCGCCGCGCTGCAGGCCGGCTTTGTCGCTCGGGCCGCCGATGACGACCTTGAATACGTAAACGCCCTTGTCGATGTTGAGCTGATAGCCGTAGCGTGCGGCCGTCTGCGGATCGAAAACCGAGATGCCGAGGTACGGATGGGCGACGTAGCCTTTATCCATGATCTCGTTGATGACTTCCTGCACCGTATTGATGGGGATGGCGAAGCCCATGCCCTCAACGCCGCTCGCTGCGACCTTGATGCTGTTGATGCCGATGACCTGGCCGTCTGCGTTGACCAGCGCACCGCCCGAATTGCCCGGGTTGATGGCCGCATCCGTCTGGATGAGCTTGAGACGCGTATCACTCGTCTCGAGCGTACGATTGAGCGCACTGATGACACCACTCGTCACGCTGCCCTGGAATTCAAGGCCCAGCGGATTGCCGATGGCAATGGCCGGTTCACCGACGACAATCTGGTCGGAATCGCCGAACGTCGCAGCCGGCAGGTCCGTCGCATCCACTTTGACGACGGCCAGGTCGGTGAGTTCATCGGCACCGACCAGCTTGCCCTTGAGCGTCTTGCCGCCCGGCAGCGAGACGATGAGCTCCTTCGCGCCGTTGACGACATGGTTGTTCGTGACGATGTAGCCGTCACTGCGGAAAATGACGCCGGAGCCGACGCCTTCCGTTTCCACCGGATTATTGAACCAGTCGCGGGCCACGGCCTTGTTCGTGATGCCGACGACCGTGGGGCCGACAGCCTTGGCTGCGCGGACGACCGGCGTGTTGCGGGCATCAGAGAGACCCTCGGTCGAAACCGATGCTGCCGGCTTTGCCGCCTCCGTCGCTGCGGCCGAAGACGACGAATTATTCGCCGTGCCGGCTGAGCAGCCCGTAAAGGTCACGGCCGAGATGGCCAGCATGGCTGCAATGGCAATACCGGCTTTTTTATGCTTTCTGTTCGCAAAGATATTCTTCATGTGAATCATCCTCCGCTTTCTTATCCTCCAAATAATCATCTGCCCGGATCGCGTCAGTGCAGGCGCACCGGCTCATCCTGAGCAGTCAGGCTGAGCTCCAGGGACACGCCCTGCTGCTTCAGGATGGATGCCACCGTTTCGGAAGCCAGTTCCGGCGTATTGTTCTTCTCCGACAGATGTGCCAAAAATACATGCTCAGGCCGCTTCTTCATGCGGACCAGTGCCCAGGCGGCATCGGCGTTGGCGAGATGGCCGCGATTCGACAGGATGCGCCGCTTGAGCGCCCAGGGATAATCGCCGTGCTTGAGTACCTCCGGATCATGATTGGCCTCGAGCACCAGCACATCAGCCCCGTCAATCGCAGCCTGAACGCTCGAGGTGACGAAACCGAGGTCTGTGGCGAGTGTACAGTTTTGCGAGCCCATGACGCGGTAGCCGACGGGATCCGCCGCATCGTGCGGAATCCTGAAGGGATCGATTGTCAAATCCCCGAGGCGGAAAGCCCCGTCAATCGGATGAAAGCAGTCATCGGGGATGGCCTGACGGCAGCTCATGTGCTCGATGGTCCCGCGCCGCGTAAAGATGGGCAGGCGGTACCATTTTGACAGCGTGGCCAGTCCGGCGATGTGATCACGGTGTTCGTGCGTGACGAGAATCCCGTCGAGTGTCGAAACATCGACCTGTTCTTCTGCCAACCGCTTCTTGATGCGCGTTGCGCTGATACCTGCATCGATGAGCAGTTTCGTCCCATCCATCTCCACGTACACGGCATTGCCCTTGCTGCCGCTGGCGAGTACCACTACCTGCATGTCCTGTTTCCCCTATCTTAGTCGGCTATTCTGTAAACCATCTGCAAAAAATCTGACAGTATTTATTATACACCATTTTCCTGCCCGCGGCCCAGAGGGAATCTTCACCAACGGCGTACATGGCAAAAAAATGCCAGCTATACTATAATGGAGACAGTATCGTGTCATAATTGACACAAATTGCATCGCCAGCCAGCGATAGAAAGAGGTGTATCATCATAAAAACAGAAGCAATCGATAAACTCATTGCGGCAGAGCTCAAGATCCGTCCCGAACAGGTGCGGGCCGCCATTGAACTGCTGGACGCTGGCAATACCGTCCCCTTCATCGCGCGTTACCGCAAGGAAGCCACCGGTTCACTGGAAGACGAACAGCTCCGGCAACTCGAAGACCGCCTCGGCTACCTGCGCAATCTCAGCAAGCGCCAGGAAGAAATCATAAGCCGCATCGAAGAGCAGGGCAAGCTCACCGATGAGCTGCGCGCCTCCATTGAACAGGCGACAAAATTGCAGGAGCTGGAAGACCTCTATCTGCCCTATAAGCAAAAAAAGCGCACGCGCGCGCAGATGGCCCGCGAGCGCGGCCTCGAACCACTGGCCAACGCGATGCTGCTCCAGATGGACAGCAAGGGCACGCCAGCCCAGAAAGCAGCCGCATTCGTGCAGGACGGCGGTCCTGTCGCCACTGCGGAGGACGCGCTGGCCGGTGCCATGGATATCGTCGCCGAAACCATCATGGAAGATGCCAGCCTGCGCAAGACCATGCGCGAACATCTCTGGCGCACGGCTGTCATCGAGACGAAAGCCTCTCCCAAGGCGCCGGAGGAACAGGCTGCCGTTTTCCAGATGTACGCAGCATACGAGGAGCCGCTTTCTCACCTGCCGGCGCATCGCACGCTGGCCATCAATCGCGGCGAGAAGCTCGGCTGCCTGAACGTCGCGCTGAAAACGGATGCTGAAGCAAACTGCCGCCTGATTTACCGGCAGGTCCACAAACGTCCCTCCATCTGGGATGATTCCCTGCAGGCCGCTATTGAAGACGGGTACAAGCGCCTGCTCTTCCCTTCGCTGGAACGCGAACTGCGCGCCAAGCTCACCGAGGAAGCTGAAGCACAGGCCATCCATCTGTTTGGCGTCAACCTGCGCCAGCTCCTGCTGCAGGCCCCGCTCGCCGGCCACACCGTCATGGGGCTCGATCCCGGCTACCGCAACGGCTGCAAGATGGCCGTCGTCGATCCCACGGGCCGCGTGCTCGATTACGGCGTGCTGCAGATCACACAGAGCAAAGGTGCCTATGAAGCGGCAAAGCGCAAGGTGCTCGCCTCCATCCGCGCGCATCACGTGACCCTGCTTTCCATCGGCAACGGCACGGCCTCTTACGAAACCGAGCAGTTCGCCGCGGAACTCATCCGCGAGTACGAACTGCATGATGTCCACTACCTCATCACAAATGAAGCCGGCGCCTCCGTCTACTCGGCTTCCAAGCTGGCCAAGGAAGAGCTGCCTGATTACGACGTCGTCATCCGCGGCGCCGTTTCCATTGCCCGGCGCGTACAGGACCCGCTGGCCGAACTCGTCAAGATTGACCCGCAGGCCATCGGTGTCGGCCAGTACCAGCACGATGTCAACCAGACGGAACTCGCCCATACACTTGACGCCACGATTGAGGCCGCCGTCAACCATGTCGGCGTCGACCTCAACACGGCTTCACCTGCGCTGCTGCGCCATGTGGCCGGCATCAATGCGACCACCGCAAAGAACATCGTGGCCTTCCGCGACGAGAACGGCCGCTTCACGAGCCGCCGCCAGCTGCTCAAAGTCCCGCGGCTCGGTCCGGCAGCCTTCACGCAATGTGCCGGCTTCCTGCGCATCCACGAGGGAAAATCGCCGCTTGACGATACCCCCGTGCATCCCGAATCCTATCAGCTCGCGCAGGAACTCCTGCAAAAGCTCGGCTTTGCCCTCAGTGACCTCAAGGACAAGGACAAGCTGCCGCTGATCAAGATGAAGCGAGAGATGCTGAAGCCACAGGACGAAATGCGACTCGCCAAAGAGCTCGAGGCGGGATTGCCCACGGTCCACGATATTCTCGATGCGCTCGTAAGCCCCGGCCGCGATCCGCGTGAGGATTTGCCCGCTCCTTTGACGCGCCAGGCCATCGTCAAGCTCTCCGACCTC
Source organism: Mitsuokella sp. AF21-1AC (assembly GCF_003458855.1). Lineage (NCBI taxonomy): Bacteria > Bacillati > Bacillota > Negativicutes > Selenomonadales > Selenomonadaceae > Mitsuokella > Mitsuokella sp. AF21-1AC. Next base: position 6,884 of record NZ_QRVW01000040.1, on the reverse strand, counting down.
AAGCCCGGCACCATCCTGCGCGGCACCGTGCGCAACGTCACGGACTTCGGCGCCTTTGTCGATATCGGCCTGCATCAGGATGGCCTCATCCATATCTCTGAGCTTTCGCACAGGCGCGTCAGGCATCCCCTTGAGGTCGTCGCCATTGGCGACACGCTTAAGGTCATGGTCATCAGCGTCGATGAGAAGCGCGGCCGCATCGGCCTTTCCCTAAAACAAGTCCCGAAAGGAGAACGTCCATGAGTCTGCTGCAAGACACCATCCGGGCCATCCAGGCCCCATCCGCCGAAATCTCAAGCACCGTCAGGAAAAAGCTGCAGGTCCTGCTCGAAGGCGATACCCCGCAGCTCGGAAAGCTGCTGCCTCTCTTATGCCGCTACCTCGATATGCGCGGCTGCCTGCACCCGGAGCTCCCGCAAAAAGCAACGGTAATCTGCTGCGCCGACCACGGTGTCGCCTGCGAGGACGTCAGCGCCTATCCGCCCGAGACGACCGCTCAGATGACGCGCAACTACCTCATCAGCCGCGGCGCCGCAGCCAATGTCTTCGCGGATTTTGCCAACTCCGACCTCTTCGTCGTCAATATGGGCATTGCCGTACCCATGGATGATATCCCGGAACTCATCGACCGCCGCATTGCACCGGGCACGGCCGATATGGCCAAAGGGCCGGCCATGACGCGGGAACAGGCGGAAGCGTCCATTGAGGCAGGCATCGGACTTGCCAACGACCTTATCGCCAAAGGATACAACTGCTTCCTGCCCGGCGAGATGGGCATTGCCAACACGACTGCCAGCGCGGCCATCGCTGCTGTTTTCTGCCATCTGACCGCCGAGCAGGCCACTGGCCGCGGCACGAATATCTCTGACGAGCGCCTGCAACACAAGATCGGCATCGTGCGTCAGAGCCTCGCGGTCAATCAGCCGGATGACAACGATGGCCTCGATGTCCTCGCCAAGGTAGGCGGCTTTGAATTTGGCTGCATTGCCGGTCTTATCCTCGGTGCCGCAGCACATCGCTGCACCGTGATCCTCGATGGCGCCAATTCCAGCGCTGCAGCGCTCATTGCCCAGGCCCTCGCGCCGGATTCTGCCGCCTATCTGCTGCCATCCCACCTCGGCTCCGAACGCTCACACCGCCATATGCTCCAAAAGCTTGGGCTTTCTCCGTTTCTGCGCCTTGACCTGCGGCTCGGAGAAACCGGCGGCTCAGCCATCGCTTCGGATCTGCTGAACGCGGCCCTCTGCGCCTGGCAGTCAATCGATGAAAGCGATGACCTCGAGGAAGAGCCTCCGTTCGAACATCGCCATATGGGGGCAGAAAACCCGCATCTTACGGATAAGACCTTTGACTTTTACTTTCACACCATCATGCCGCTCGACCGGCCGTCCATGGAGCGCTGCCAGCGCCGCATCGACAATCTGGCCAAACCCATCTACAGCCTCGGTGCACTCGAACAGATTGCCGTGGAATACGCCGGCATCGACCGCGACGAACGGCCGACCATCATATCAGGAGATCTCGGCCTGCTTTGCTTCACGGGGCAAAAATCAAATGCCATGCAGATGAAGCTCACCCAGGCCTTCGCCGACCACGCAGACTTCCGCGTCCGGCTCGCCCATCTTTACCCATCTGCTTCCCCTGCCGCCGCTTTCAATTTTGGACGCGAATGCGGGGAAGAGATGAGCGGCTTCCGCGCCATCGTCGGCCTGGCCACGACCGAAATTGACCCCGACGCACCATTCGGGACCATGGCCGCCGATCTTCACCAGGCTCTGCTGCTGCCCGACGGCAGCCTGCGCTATGCGGAAGATACGTTCCTGCAGCATGTCCCCGCCATGTACCGGAACACGATTTCTGCCCTGATGGGTGCCATCCTGGCCTCCGCACGCAATTCCAGCCTGATCCTGCTCGATGATGAAACCACCTGCCTGGCAGCCCGCTATACGGCCAAGCTCTGCCCGGATGTACGGCCTTACCTGCTGCCCGTCCAGCCGGAACTCCTGCAGCTCGACTTGAAGATTCCCGGCGGCCTGCTGGCCAGCCTCGGCACATCCATCCTCAAGGCCTCCATCGATATGCTGAACAATATGAAGACCTTTGCCGAAACCGATGTTGCCGTCGCCGCCGACGGCCCCGGAGCCGGACGTCAGGAACGATAAAATACCATAAGACAAGAAAATGGAGCAGCCGCACCAGTATGATCTGCTGGCGGCTGCTCCATTCCTGTATGACGAACTTACAAGCCCAATTCTTCGTGATGCTCCTGCATCCCCTCGATGCAGCACTGCATGACCTCGCCCGGCTCCATGCCCAGCATCGAAAAGCCGCGCTTGATGATCTCACGGTTGCATTTCGCGGCAAAACGCTTATCCTTGAATTTCTTCTTGAGGCTCTTGACGGCCATGCCCTCCATCTTTTCCGGACGCATCAGTGCATACGCCTGGATGATGCCGGTCAGCTCATCCACCGTGAACAGACTCTTTTCCAAGGAAGTCTGCGGTTCCCGCTCCTCCGTCGTGATGCCGTAGCCATGCGAAATGATGGCAAGGATATCCGCCTCGGGAACTCCTTCCGGCTCGAGGAACTCCCGCACATGGTGACAGTGCTCATCGGGATACGCCTCATAATCCACATCATGCAGATAGCCAATCGCACGCCAATGCTCCTCATCTTTGCCAAAATGACGGGCCATTGCGCCCATGGCTGCACTGACGGCTGCGGCATGCGTAAAGAGATGTTCCTCTGTCGTATGTTCCTTCAGGATTTCACGAGCCTTTTCCAGTGTCAATTTTTCCATAAAGATCCCCCTATCTGTAAGCTCATATATTTATATTCTAACCATCTGTATCCATTATGCAAGCACGATTTCTTCGCAGAGTTATCCACATTGTGCACAAGCTTATCTGTGGATATTGTGGATAACTCCGATTATTTTCTGGAAAATGACGGTATCCTTCATCTTTTTTCCATATTGTCAACGAAAATCATGTGGATAACCTTGTGGAACATCCTTCAGCACCGTTTAAGCCTCATAAACACATGAACTACGCCTCTTGGTATATACTGTATTTCTTTTCATGATATAATGAAAACAGCACATACAACAGGAGGGTCGAAAATATGAAGCAGCAGAAACTGGCAGACGGCATCTATGAAAAAATCATTTCCAAGGGATTTGACCGGGAACTGCAGGCGGCCATACAGGACGAGAAAATATGGGCACATATCGAGGAGATGGATTCTCAGGATGCTGTTCCTTACCTGTCTCATTACATCAAAAAGCTGGTACAATGCTGCCTCAAGGATATCGCCGATCATGAAGAAGACGATGCCCTCAGCGATGAAATGCAGCTTGTAAATGAACTGATTGACCTCCTCGCAAAGCGCCATACAGAACTTGGCACCGACCATATCGTTACACGGCGGAAGTTTCTGCTGATGCAGCTCCTGAATCGTCAAAACCAGCTGCGTGACCATACCATCGAACATCCAATGACCTCTCTTTCCCGTTCCTTCTTGTTTACAAACAGCCATAAGGATATATCTCTCGTAACCGAGCTGAGCCGCGAAATCGCCTCAAGTGACCGGATCGATTTCCTGGTTTCCTTCATACGATTCTCCGGCCTGACCTTGATCCTGCCTCAGCTGCGGAAATTCACCGCGCGCGGCGGCCAGCTTCGCATCATCACGACTACTTATATGGGGGCAACCGATCCAAAAGCAATTCAGAGGCTGGCCGAGCTGCCAAATACCCGTATACGGATTTCCTACAATGTCAAGGAAACTCGCCTGCACGCCAAGGCTTATATCTTTCATCGCGAAAGTGGATACTCCACGGCCTACGTTGGATCATCCAACCTCTCTCATGCCGCAATTGCCGATGGACTGGAATGGAACATGAAGGTAACTCAGCAGGATCTGCCAGGAATCCTTGAAAAAATGACCGCAACCTTTGAGACGTATTGGCATGCCGATGATTTCGAACTCTATGCCGGCAGCACAGATGAATTCCAGCAGCTTCGTCAGGCAATTGACCATGCGAAAAACCGTGATATGACAGCCAGCCAAGACCAGCTGTATCATTTCACGTTGCGGCCCTATCCGTATCAACAGGCCATCCTCGATGCCCTGCAGGTCGAACGCCAGCAGCGCCATCATTGGCGTAATCTCATTGTCGCCGCTACGGGAACCGGCAAGACGGCTATCGCAGCCTTTGATTACCGGTGCTTCGCACAAGGCCGTCAAAACAGACCCCATCTGCTTTTCATCGCTCATCGGGAAGAAATCCTGCGACAAAGCCGGTCCTGTTTTCAACAAGTCCTGCACGACCCTGCATTCGGTGAACTGTCCGTCGGCAGCAGCCATGCCGAAAATCCTGCCTATCTCTTTATGTCCATCCAGACATTCAATAGCTGCCATTTATGGGATAGACTATCCCCTTCTTATTATGACATGATCATCGTCGATGAATTCCACCATGCGGCAGCTGCGTCCTACCAAAGATTGTTAAACTATTTCACGCCCAAGATCCTGCTAGGGCTGACAGCCACTCCAGAACGCATGGACGGCAAGGATATCCTCGCCTATTTCGACCATCGCATTGCAGCGGAAATCCGGCTGCCCGATGCTATTGAACGACGTCTGCTATGCCCGTTCCATTACTTCGGCGTAGAAGACCCCATTGACCTCAGCACAGTAAAATGGATACATGGGCAATACGATACGAATGCCCTGAACAATCTCTATGTCCTGGAAAGCCTCCCAGCCCAAAAACGCGCCAAAGCCATCCTGCAAAGTGTCGACCAGTACACTGCCGATATCCGCGATGTGAAGGGCCTAGGGTTCTGCGTCAGCAAAAAACATGCGCATTTCATGGCAGCTTATTTCAATGCGCATGAAATACAAGCGCGCGCCCTGGATAGTGAGACGCCAAATGCAGAACGCCTGCGTGCCTGTCAGGATCTTGAGACCGGCCGCCTGACTTTCTTGTTCGTTGTCGATCTTTTCAATGAAGGCGTCGACATTCCCGCCGTAAATACGGTTCTCTTTCTGCGACCAACCAACAGCATTACGGTATTCCTGCAGCAGCTGGGGCGTGGATTACGCCTCGCTCCCGGTAAGGACTGTCTGACGGTACTCGATTTCGTTGCACAATCCAACCGCAGTTACGATTTTGGAAGCCGCCTGCAGGCACTGCTCGGACATGACCAGCCCGTGAAAATCCGTCAAGAGATACAGACAGGTTTTCCACACGTTCCAAAGGGATGCTCCATACAACTCGAAGAAATCGCACAAAAATACATACTGGAGAATATCCGCAAACGCCTGAGCAAAAACGATTACTATCGGGAACTCATCAGAGAGCTCTATACCGTCAACAATCATATCATACCGGGGCTCGCTGACTTCCTGCAGGCGGCGCAGCTCTCACCACAGGTATTTTATAATGGAAATCGCAGCTATGCACGGCTCTGCGCAAAAGCTGGCATCATAGAGGATTTTCCCGTCAGTGAAGAAGAAACTCTGATGAAAAAAGCATTCCCTCGCATACTGGGAATCGACGCCCCGCATTGGCTCCAATTCTTGCAGGCGTCGTTTACGAATTCTGCTCCGCAGGATCCTGACTTAACTGCACAGTATTTGCGCATGTGGCAATTCACAATCTGGAGTAAGGATTACCAAGCAGCTGGCATGCACACGCCCCAGGAAGCCATCACACAGCTGAACCAAATTACACCGCTCAAGAAAGAACTGTTGGAGCTCTTGGACTACCAGTATCAGCACATCGGCACAATAACAAAACGAGCAGAGGTTCCTTACCTCTGCCCGTTAGAAGTCCATTGTCATTATTCGCGCGACCAGATTTTTGCCGGTCTCGGTTTGGAAAAGCCGTCAAGCGTGCGAGAAGGTGTAAAATACCTGCACGCAAAAAACAGCAGCATTGTCACGCAGCCTACAGACGTCTTTCTCGTCACCTTGAATAAGAGCAGCAACGAATTTTCTGATACCACGCGTTATGAGGATTATTCCATCAATAGCCATCTTTTCCATTGGCAGTCACAGAGCACGACCTCCGAGCAGTCACCTACAGGCCAGCGATACATCCAGCAGAATAAAAACGGAACTATCATACTGCTCTTCGTCCGTGAAAACAAGAAAAATGCTTTTGGACATACGGAAAACTATGCGTTCCTTGGTACGGCGCATATTGTCAGCCATCGCGGGTCTCAGCCTATTACGATTATTTATCGTCTCGACGAAGCGATTCCCGCCAAATACTTAGCCATGACCGACAGCAGCGGCGTCCTTTGAAGTATCATTCCTTCGCTGCAGCAGGGAGCTCTGAGGTACAATGCGGGCAGCGCGTGGCGTCATCTGCGATTTCCTGACGGCAATAGGGGCAAAGGCGTGCGGCCTTTGCCTCTTTTTTTGGCATCAGGCGATTGACCTGCTTGATGAGCAGGAAGATGGCGAAAGCCACGATCAGGAAGTCGACGACGGCATTGAGGAAAGAGCCGTATGCAATGACCGGCAGGCCGGCGTCGCGTGCTTCTGAAAGGGTAGCAGCGGGCGTGCTGGAAAGGTTCAGGAAGAGATTCGAAAAGTCAACACGTCCGAGCAGCAGGCCGATGGGCGGCATCAGGATATCATTGACAAACGAAGTGACGATCTTGCCAAACGCCGCACCGATTATGATACCGACAGCCATATCGAGGACATTGCCCCGCATAATAAATTTCTTGAATTCCTCAATCATAAATACATCCCCTTTACGGATTTATAAAAAAAGATCGTTTTCATTGTAGCATAACAGACAGCAAAAACATATATACATGTACAAAAAAAGACCCCGCTGACGCGGAGCCTTCGCTTAACCGGCA
>NZ_QRVW01000004.1:0-118349 GCF_003458855.1 Mitsuokella sp. AF21-1AC | reverse complement strand
AACAACGTCACGAAGCAGGCCATCAAAGACTTGTGCATTGCTTACAAGAACTTCTTCCGCAAGCAAAAGCAGCCCAGCTACATCAAGTACACTTCGAAGAAAATTGCTCATTATAACCGCATCGGTAAGAGTTTGACCGTCTATGACATGAACGGGCATCCCAAGTTCAGGAGCAAGAAGAACGGAGACTTCCGTTTCTATCAGGACAATGTCAAGATTCAATTCACAGGAACGCACGTCAAACTGGAGAGCCTTGCAGGAAGCAGGCGGAAGAACCGCCAGCGTTTGAACTGGGTTCGGCTTGCTGAAAGGAACAGGATTCCTGTCCGAGCAAAATACACGAACCCGCGGATCGCGTTCGATGGTGAGCGCTGGTGGCTCTCGGTAGGGATACAGACAGCCCGAAAGCTGGAACCTTTGCGCGGACTGTCGTTTGTTTGCAAGAAACGGCGATATGCTCGCTCAGAAGGAATTGGCATTGATTTAGGCATCAAGGACTTGGCGATACTCTCTGACGCCACTAAGGTCAAGAATATCAACAAGACCCGTGCAATAAGAAGACTCAAGAAGAAAAGACGCCGGTTGCAGCGTCAGGTATCTCGAAAATACCAGATGAATAAGAAAGGAGATAGTTACTGCAAAACGAGCAACCTTATAAAAAGCGAAAAACAGCTTTTACGGATCAATCACAGACTGGCAAATATTCGTCAGAACCATGTGCATCAGGCTACGACATCAATCATAAAGCGAAAACCAAGCTTTGTGTGCCTCGAAGACCTGAATGTCCGTGGTATGATGAAGAATCGATATTTATCCGAGAAGATTCAGGAACAGAATCTTTATGAATTCCGCAGACAGATTGAATACAAGGCACACTGGGCCAAGATACCCGTTGTCATAGCAGATAGATGGTATCCGAGCTCCAAAACTTGTGTTATCTGCGGTCATGTAAAGAAAGAACTGAACCTATCGGAAAGGACGTATGTCTGTCCTGTATGTGGCAATATAATCGATCGTGACTTCCAGGCAGCACTGAACCTCAAATACTACGGGAAAGCAGAACAAATGAAATCTGCAAGCTGATAGAAAGAAGTCCATGTAGATATGTACCGATTCGTTAGTCGGGAACAGACGTACTCCCTTGCGAGAGAAAGGAAGTAAGTCAAAGCCTCTGGAGCATTACATCAAACGCAAGTAGCTTGTTCTTCGGGACAGCAAAAACGGATGCGATGAACGAGGAATGAAACGTAAAAGTCAGTTTTTCATCAATAGAATATGGCTTTTTATAAGTTTTCAGTAACGGATTCTTACCGCATATCAGAAAGGAGTGTTGCCTGTGCACGCTTACCGTCTCTATCTCTTCGATTTTGACTATACCCTCGTCAATTCCGAGCCGGCCATCCTCAAATGCTTCCATATCACGCTGCAGAAGCTCGGCTACGGCGACCGCACGGATGATGTGATCCGCGTCACCATCGGACTGCCCATGGTCGAGGCCGTCAAGAAGATCCTGCCGACGGACGATGAGGAAGAGGCCAAAGCCTTCGTGCGCGCCTATACCCCGGAAGCCGACCGCTATATGACACCCGGCACGACTTTTTTCCCGCATACGGTCGCAACATTGCGCCGGCTGCGCGAAAACGGAGCCAGGATTGCCATCATCTCCAACAAGACGCATCACCGCATCCAGGAGAAATTCGACCTCGACGGCGTTCCGGAACTCATCGACCTCATCATCGGCAGCAACGATGTCGAGGCGCACAAGCCCGATCCGACAGGCCTGCTGACGGCACTCGAACATTTCCAGATTGCAAAAGAGGATGCACTCTACATCGGCGACAGTTTTGTCGACGCCGAGGCCGCCCGCAACGCCGGCCTGGACTTCGCAGGCGTCACGACGGGCACGACGAGCCACGAAACGCTCGCTTCCTATCCGCACGTCGCCATCTTTGACGATATCGCCGAGCTCGTCACCACGCTGCAGGACTGACCGTTCCCCGTCATACTTGCCAAAAAGCAAAAAAAATGCTAGAATAATTAAGTCAGTAACGATGCGGGCATAGTTCATCGGTAGAATGAAAGCTTCCCAAGCTTTAGAGGGCGGTTCGATTCCGCTTGCCCGCTCCATTTGCCATCGTATCCTGCAGGCAGTAGCCTGCAGGATTTTTTGTTGTCTGTCGCACATAAAAAATCCGCAGCAAAAACGTACTGCGGATTTTTTTCGTTATCTATGGATCTGCCTGAAGAACTGTCAACAGGTATGGCATTTATCGTAAATGCCTGCTTTCTTCAGCGTATCGACAACCGTGACGCCGATATGAGCAACCGTATCAGCCACTTCGATGCCCACGGCATTGAGCGCTGCAATCTTGTCGGCTGCCGTGCCCTTGCCGCCCGAGATGATGGCGCCGGCATGGCCCATGCGCTTGCCCGGAGGAGCCTGACGGCCCGCGATGAAGGCAGCGACCGGTTTCTCCGGCATGTTGGCCTTGATCCACTGAGCAGCTTCTTCCTCGGCCGTGCCGCCGATTTCACCGATCATGAGCACAGCGAGCGTATCCGGATCTTCCTTGAAGAGCTTGAGCGCATCGATGAAGTCCGTGCCCTTGACGGGGTCGCCGCCGATGCCGATGGCCGTCGTCTGGCCGATGCCGGCCGCCGAGAGCTGGAACGTCGCTTCATACGTCAGGGTACCGGAGCGCGAGATAACGCCCACATGGCCCTTCTTGTGGATGTAGCCCGGGATGATGCCGAGCTTGCATTCATCAACCGTCAGGATGCCCGGGCAGTTCGGGCCGATCAGGCGCGTCTTCTTGCCTTCCATGTAACGGCGTACCTTGACCATATCCTGCACCGGGATGTGCTCGGAGATGCAGACGACGACATCGAGTTCCGCTTCGACGGCTTCCATGATGGAGTCAGCAGCAAAGCGCGCCGGCACATAGATGACGGAAGCGTTTGCGCCCGTGGCTTTGACGGCGTCACGGACCGTGTTGAAGACCGGCACGCCTTCAACCGTCTGACCAGCCTTGCCCGGCGTGACGCCGGCCACGATCTTCGTGCCGTAAGCGATCATCTGCTTCGTGTGGAAAGTAGCGGCCTTGCCCGTGATACCCTGAACGATGACTTTTGTATCTTTATCGACTAAGATTCCCATGATGCGACCCTCCTCAAGCCTTGGCGCCGGCTTCTTTGACAAGCCGCACGATGGTTTCTGCGCCGCCTTCCATCGTCGGCGCCATGATGACATTCTCGATCGGCGTATCCCGGAGAATCTCACGGCCTCTCTCGACATTCGTGCCTTCCAGTCGTACGACAACCGGAACCGGCAGCGAACGGCCATCCGGCGAAATGAGTTTCGCCGCATCGACGATGCCCTGTGCGACGAGGTCGCATTTATTGATGCCGCCAAAGATATTGACGAAGATGCCCTTAGCCTGACCGCCGTCCAGCATGATGCGGAAGGCTTCCGCAATCTTCTCCGGCGTCGAATCGCCACCTACATCGAGGAAGTTCGCCGGCTCGCCGCCGTAGAACTTGATGATGTCGACCGTTGCCATCGCGAGGCCGGCGCCATTGACCATGCAGGCCACGTCGCCGCCGAGGTTGACGTAGTTGAGGCCGGCTTTTGCCGCGCGGCGCTCCTTCGGGTCTTCCTCGCTCTCATCGCGCAGCGCCTCGATATCCGGATGACGGAAAAGCGCACTGTCGTCGAAATTCAGCTTGGCATCGAGTGCGATGACGTCGCCTTCCTTCGTGACGACCAGCGGATTGATTTCCGCCAGGCTGCAGTCCTTGCCCACGAAAACCTGATAGAGTCCCATCATGAATTTCGTGACCTTGCGGATCGTCTCCTGCGGGAAATGCATGCCATATGCCATGCGGCTGGCTTGGAACGGCAAGAGCCCCGTAGCGGGATCAATGAACTCCTTGAGGATCTTGTCCGGCATCTCGGCTGCGACCTTCTCGATCTCCATGCCGCCTTCTTCCGAGCCCATCATGACGATGCGGCCCGTCTGGCGGTCAATGACGAACGAAAGGTAATACTCCTTCGCAATGTTGGAACTCGCTTCAATGAGCAGACGGTTCACCTGTTTGCCCTCCGGCCCCGTCTGATGCGTGACGAGCGTCTTGCCGAGAAGTTCCTGTGCGGCTGCGCGCACCTCGTCCTGCGAATGGGTAATCTTGACACCGCCGGCCTTGCCGCGGCCACCCGCATGGATCTGTGCCTTGACGACTACGACGTCCGTGCCGAGCTCCGCTGCCTTCTGTACCGCCTCATCGACCGAAAAGGCCGGCTGGCCTTCCGGGACATTGACGCCGTACGAACGCAGGATTGCCTTGCTTTGATACTCATGGATATTCATAAATCAATCCGCCCCCTTTTTGTATGGGTTGAGCGCCCACTGCTATTTTTGCAGTTGTCGCGCAATAATTATCGTTTATATTGCAAAACGAATCGATACATGCATATTATATCTTAAAAACTATCATATTGTCTAGGTTTTCTTATTTTTTACCCAAAATTTTTTCTGGTTTATCCTGTTGGACATGATATGCCTCGAGATCACGGGCAGCTGCATGCAGCATATCCTGCGTGATCTTGTACGGCATCACGCTGACATCCTGCTTCTTCTCCGTCGCCTGGAACACGCGGTGGATATCGGCTTCACTCGCGCACGTATCCTCGCGGCAGGTCGGCAGGCCAATGCTGCGGCAGAACCGGAAGAAGCGCTCAAACTCCTCCTTCTGGCCATCGCAGAGCAGCAGAAGCAGCGTGCCGTACGCCACGAGGCCGCCGTGCTGACGGCACTGTTCGGCAGCCGGCAGGTCAGCCAGCTCCACGAACAGGCGATGGGCCATATGACCGTTGTATTCCGGTGCCGCGAAATTCGAGACAAGGCCGCTCGTTATGACAATCGAGAGCACAACCTCCTCGAAGGCGTCGCTAACGACATGGCGGCGGTTATCCTCGACAGCCTGCGCACCGTAATTGTAAAGCGGATCCAGGCACATCTTGGCCAGTGCGATGCCCATACCGTCGCGGTGGCAGAGCTTGCGGCCCCTTGACGCAATGGTCGCCTCATAATACTTCGCCATCGTATCGCCGATGCCGCGCAGCAGATACTCAACCGGAGCCTGCGCCATGATGCGGCTGCAGAGGAATACATGGACAGGAGGGACCGTGGAGTACAGGTACTCACGGAATTTGCCCTGCGGCGTGTAGATCGTCGCGATGCTGGCGGCAGCCGCGCAGCTGCCCGCCACCGTCGGGAACGTGAAGAACGGCTTATGCTGGGCATGTGCCACAGCCTTGGCCGTATCGATGGCCTTGCCGCCGCCGACAGCAAAGACCATGTCGGCCGCCTGCACGGCCTCATCCCGGATGATTTTCTCGATGAGCTCATACGAGGATTGGCCGCCAGCATGGATGAAGCCGGTAAACTCCAGGCCCACGCCCTCGACGGCCCGCACCATCTTCTCCTGTGCCACCTCGATGCCCGTGCGTCCGCCGATCACGACTACACTCTTGCCGTAGCGCGGACAGACCTCGCGAATCTTCTCATACGCCTCCACACCGATCGTGTAGTCCGGAAATGTCATGGTATATCTGCCTTCCATTTTGGGGTCCTCCTCTCAAGGATAACTCGTTCACTCAGTCTTTGCGGCCCAGCACATAAACCGTCTGCGCACGCCACGTATCGCCCTTCTTCAAGAGCGGCTGCGGGAAATTTGGATTTGCAAACGCATTCGGGAAATACTGCGTCTCAAGGCAGAAGCCCGTGCGGCACCCAAAGCGCACGCCATCCTTGCCCGGCAGGCTGCCATCGAGATAATTGCCCGTGTAGAACTGCACGCCCGGCTGCGTCGTGTAGCAGGTCAGCGTGAAGCCCGATTTGTCGGACTCGGCATACGCCGCCTTCTTGAGGCCGCCGTTGACGTAATCGATTGGGCAGCCCGGGTCGAAGCCGAACATGCCGGGCTTCTGCTCAACGACAGGCTTCTCATCGCGGATGACCCAGTTGTGGTCATAGCCATGGCCCATGACGAGTTCATCGAAATCATCATCGATGTGCTCGCCGATGCGCGTCAGCTGGCGCAGATCCATGGGCGTGCCGTCAACGGGCAGGATGCGGCCATCCGGCAGCGATTCCTCGTCGGCCCAGGTGTATTTGTCGGCAAAGATCTGGATTTTCTGGTCAAGCACCGGGCCTGCGGCAAAACCATCGAGATTGAAGTAGGCGTGATTCGTCAGATTGCAGACCGTATCGGCATCGGACACTGCCTCGTAGCGGATGGACAGCTCGTTGTCATTCGACAGCGAATAGAGAACGTTTACTGTCATGTTACCAGGATAGCCGCCCTCGCCATCTGCGGCGTGATACGTGAGCTTCACGCCCTCATCCGTCTCCTCTGCCGTCCAGAGTTTCTGATGGAAGCCCTGGAAGCCGCCATGGATGTGGTTCTGGTTGTGCGAGCCCGTGTTGAGGTCCAGCTGATACGTCTTGCCGTCAATGACAACCTTGCCGCCGGCAATGCGGTTGGCATGGCGTCCGACGAGGCCGCCCATGCTCGTGTCATCCTTCTCGTAGGATGCGGCACTGTCGTACCCGAGCACGATATCCGTGCGCTTGCAGTCCCTGCCGTAGGCACTCCAGCCGACCAGACGTGCGCCATACGTCGTGACCTTGACCTCCGTCCCCTTGGTGTTGCGGAGTGTGTAGAGCTCGGCCTCGCGTCCGTCACTGAGTTTGCCAAACGATTCTTTCTTGATAATAGCCATGGATACATCCCTCCAAGAAGAATTTGATATCGCCGAATTGCTTATCATTTCGGACAATTCTATGCGATTCCACTTTACTCTTTATTCGTCTTTTTGTCAATCACCTTGCCGGCCCAGCCGGAAATACGCCCCATCCGGCCGGCTATAAACAAATTGCGGTAATTATGCTATAATTGTGCTGTAATTCATTTTTCCTAGAACATTCATTTTCATTATCCTTTTTCAATAATCACAAGGGGGAATCATCATGAAAGAGAAAAACGCTTACATCTTCTTCAACTGTGACGAAGAGAAGAGCCAGAAATCCATGAACTTGTTCTACAACAAGGAAATCTACCGTGACCTCAAGCTTGCCCGCCGGGCCCTCTACGCAAAGATTGAAGAGGAACTGGCCGCCGGCCGCATCCACGCCAAAGAAGAAGACATCCCGGCCATCCGCGAAGCCATCTTGAATGGTGACCCGACGAAAGCCAGTGACTACATCCAGTATGGCATCATCGAGGCGTTTCCGATTGTCTGAGCAAGCAAAAAGCGCTGCCTGTTCCGGTCAGCCCTGCCACATACATCGAGCAGGGCTGCGGAACGGCAGCACTTTTTTATTGCTTAAAGCGTGAGTTTATCCGGCACGATCTCCGACAGCTTGTCCACGATGCGGTCGGCAAGACTCAGATCCTGGCCTCCAGAATGCGGACTCCGGAAACCGATGCAGTACATACCAGCCCGCTTGGCGGCAGTTACACCGCTCTTTGTATCCTCCAGAACCATGCACGTTTGCGGACTGACCCCCAACCGCTCAGCACTCAACCGATAAATAGTCGGATCCGGCTTACTCTTGGGCAACGTGCTGCCGGACAATACCGACTGGAAATAGAGACGAATGGCAAAGGAATCCAATACAGCATCCATGACTTTCTGCCACGACGATGTCGCCAAAGCCAAAGGAATATGAACCTGATGGAGTGCTCGAATCAAATCGATGGCGCCCGGAATCGGCTTTGCCTCTCCCTGCAGGATCAAGCTAAGATAATGTTCCCGTTTATACGATACCAAATCTTCAAGTCTGAGATCATCACGATGTTCCCTTGCAATCACCTCTGCAAACATATCATCACTGGTACGCCCCATATAATGAATGAGATCCTTTTCATCAAACGGCAGACCAAAATGATGACAAGTATCCAGTTTAGTCCGGGAATGAAGAAGTTCACTGTCTATGATAACGCCATCCATATCAAAGATAAAAGCTGCTGGTCGCAAAAAAATTCCTCCTAGTCATCGTACGAAACACTGCATGTCTAAAGACTATTATAGCCCATCGCAGTATTATCGTCACCAATGACGGGGAGGATTTTTTCTTAGAGACTCGCCTGGCAGATGAGATTCATGAAGAACAGGAAGCCCAGGCAATA
Source organism: Mitsuokella sp. AF21-1AC (assembly GCF_003458855.1). Classification (NCBI taxonomy): domain Bacteria; kingdom Bacillati; phylum Bacillota; class Negativicutes; order Selenomonadales; family Selenomonadaceae; genus Mitsuokella; species Mitsuokella sp. AF21-1AC. The sequence goes on along the minus strand of NZ_QRVW01000004.1, from coordinate 110,156 downwards.
GCTGAGTGCATGGATCTCACGCGAACGGCCGTTCATGAGCTTCAACAGGGGATATGCCGTGAAGCCGAAGGCCAGGCCCGTCGAGATGCTGCCCGAAAGCGGAATTAGCACGACGACGAGGAACGCCGGGAACCACTCCGAGAAATCCTTGAAATCCATGTACTGCAGCTGCTGCATCATCATCGCGCCCGTGATGATGATGACCGGTGCGATGGCAGCCTGCGGCACATAGGAAAGGAACGGGATAAAGAAAAGCGAGATGCAAAACAGCACAGCAGCCGTCAGCGCCATGAGGCCCGTGCGCCCGCCGCTCGCGATGCCGGCGGCACTCTCCGCCGCGGCAACCGTCGGGCTCGTGCCGAGAACGCTCGAAATCAGCGTTGTGAAGGCCGAGCCGATGTACGTGCGCGAGAATTTCCTGCGGTCCGGCAGGATGCCCTCCAGGAGGCCCATCGTCTCAAAAATCATGATCATCGACATCGAGAAAACCGAGAGCAGGAATGGGATGCTCAGGAAGGAATGGAAATCCGCCTGGAAGAGCAGCTGCGGATACGCTGCGATATGCGAGAATTCGAGGTCAAGCGGCACTTCGTCGTGCAGGCCGAAAATCTGTGCGACGACCGTCGTCACGACAATGGCCAGAAAGAAACTACCCGTCACGCCGCGCAGGTAAAGTGCAAGACTCACAATGAGGCCGAAGATGGCGAGGAGCGCCATCGGGTTCGTCAACGAACCGAGCTCAATGATCGCATTCGTGCCCGAGCGTATGAGCTGCGCCTTCTCGAGGCCGATCTCCACGAGGAACAGGCCGATGCCAGCCGTAATTGCACATTTAAGGGAATTCGGCACGGCGCTGGCGAGGCGCTCCCGCCATTTCGTGCAGGCCACATACGCAAAGATCAGGCCCGATACGAGCGAGATTGCGATGGCTTCCTGCCACGTCAGTCCCATCTGCACGCAGATCGTATACGTGAAAAACGCATTGACGCCCATGCCCGGCGTCAGCACGATCGGCGCATCGGCCACAAAAGCCATGATCAGGCAGCCGATGATTGAAGAGAAGATTGTCGCAAACACGGACAGCTCGGCGGGAATGCCGGCGTCGGCCAGGATCATCGGGTTGACCACGATAATATAGGAAATGGCAAAGAATGCCGTGATGCCCGCGAGGATTTCCCTCTGCCACAGGCGGCGGTCCTTCAGCACTCCATCGAACAGCGTCATAACGTTTCCTCCTCAAAGCAATTCTGCCCATGCTCTCATATTCCCCAGTGGGGATTCTTTCAAATTTCGTATTCTTTGACTATACCTTTAGTCTACTCATTCTGCCTCCAATAAAAAAGGACACTCGTCCGGAGTGTCCTAAAATTTTTCTTCTTGTTATTTTCTGAAAACAGTTCTCGCACCTGTTTTCGGAACGAAATATGATATAATGAGGGCATCATACCGTCTCATACTCTGCCGCTCAAAAATCTGTACAAAGAAAGGATGTCATTTGATATGCAACTCGACTACATGCTGGAGCATATGCCGGAAGAAATCAAACGCCTGACGAGCCGGCGCATCTTCCTGCCCGGTGAAGCCGTGGTCCGCAAGGGGGAGAGTGCTGATCACGTCTATATCCTGACGAAGGGCAGTACGCGCGTCAGCAACGAATTCGCCAGCGGCCAGCGCTACACCTTTGCGCGCCAGAATGTCCCGGATCTCATCGGCGACCTCGAGGTACTGGCCGGTCAGCCGATCTTTTCCACGACGAACGAAGCTTTGACCACCTGCGAAGTCATCTCGATGACAGCCGAGACGTTCCTGCAGTGGATGCAGCTCGACAACCATTTCTCCTTCGCCGTTGCCCGGCTGCTCGCGGCCAAGATGTATCCGACGTCCAACGAGAACGGCCGCATCAAGTTCCAGCCGAGCCTCGAACGCCTCCAGCATTATCTGCTCAAGCGGCTCGGCGACATCGACACCGACCTCTTCATCCTGCACACGAGCCGCCAGCAGATCGCCGACGACATCGGCACCAGCGTCAAGACCGTGAACCGCGGCGTCACCAAGCTCAAGGACGCCGGCCTCATCAGCCTCATCCACGGCAAGATTGCCATCGACAAAGAGCAGCAGGAAGCCCTGCGCGAAACGAAATTTGCCGAAGACTGAATGCCGGCAGAAGTTTGACAGCATCGCAGAAACCCCGTAAAATAAACAACGTTATCATTCCAGCAAAGCAGCGCCGCCGGCGTTGCGAAAGGGGTCTCGTTCTATGTTCAAAAATGGTTTACAGATTGGCCTGATGCTGTTCGGCATGTTCTTCGGCGCAGGCAATCTCATCTTTCCGCCGTCGCTCGGCTTCCAAGCTGCCAGCCAGTTCACACCGGCCATCCTGGGCTTCCTGCTCTCCGGCATCGGCATGCCGGTCATCGCGCTCATCATCGGCACCTTCAACCCCGGCGGCTTCCGCGCTGAGATGAGCCGCAAGATCTCGCCGCTCTTCTCGCTGCTGCTGCTCGCACTCATCTACCTTTCCATCGGCCCCCTGATGGCCATCCCGCGCACGGCAGCCACGTCGTTCTCGATTGGCGTGCTGCCCATCAGCGGCGACGGCGTGCTGCCGCTTGCCATCTTCACGCTCTTCTACTTCGCCTTTGCCTGGTGGCTCGCCATCACGCCGAGCAAGCTGCTGCCCCGCCTCGGCAAGGTCCTGACGCCGCTCTTCGCCCTGCTCATCGTCGTGCTCATGCTCGCGGGACTTCTCACCTACACGGACCCTGCGCTCATCACGCCGCTCGGCAAATATGCATCCTCGGCCTTCGGCAATGGCTTCATCGAGGGCTACAACACCATGGATACCCTCGCCTCCTTCGCCTTCTGCATCCTCGCACTCAACGAGATGCGCCGCATTTCCTTCTCCTCCACCAGAGCCTACTACGTCAGCGTCTGGATGGCAGGGCTTGCCGTAGCCGTGCTCATGGGCTCCCTCTACCTTGGTCTGGCCCTGCTCGGCAACCACTTCCCCATCCCGCCGCAGGTCTACGGTGACGCCCATATCAACCTCGGCGCCTACGTGCTCTCCCAGACCTCGCTCGCGCTCTTCGGCAACGTCGGCATGTGGTTCCTGGCCATCATGGTCACACTGACCTGCTTCACGACCACGGTCGGCCTCATCGCCGCCGTCTCGGCCTTCTTCTACGAAGAATTCCCCATCGTATCGTACAAGAAATACGCCACGATCATCAGCATCGTCAGCTTCCTCCTGGCCAATCTCGGCCTCAACCAGATCATCAAGGTATCGCTGCCGGTCCTGCTCTTCGTCTACCCGATCGCCATCACCGTCGTCATGATGACCATCCTCAACAAATTCGTTCGTCTCTCCCGCCCCGGCATGCGCCTGACAGTCGCACTCGCGGCCCTCGTATCGGCGCTCGACATCCTGCATCAGTTCGCCGGTCTCGAATGGGCCGGCAGCATCATCGCGAGCCTGCCGCTTGCCGAAAGCAGCCTCGCCTGGCTGCTGCCCGTCCTCATCGGCCTGGTACTCTCCCTCGTCCTGCCCGGCCGCATCAGCGGCGAAACGGTACCGGTACTCGAGCAGCCCCGAAAAAATTGAATTCAGACCACATTATGGCAAACGCCCCGATGCACCATTGCACCGGGGCGTTTTGTCATTCGATCCGCACCGCCTCGACCATCTCGTCGTATACGTCAGCCAGCGTATAACGGCGCAAATCATCTTCAAAATGCTGCTGAATCTCCCGCAGGGACTTGTCGAGTGCACGATGGATGTTGCGCCCGACCGGGCAGGCCGGGTTTGGATTCTCATGGAAACGGAAGAGATTTTCCTCGCTGTTCGTCTCCACGGCCTTGTACACATCAAGGAACGTGATTTCCGCCAAGGGACGGTCAATCGTGATACCGCCCGGACCGCGCTTGACCACGATGATTCCCGCTTCTCGGAGCTGCGACATGATATTCCGGATGATGACCGGATTCGAGCCGATGCTCCCTGCCAGGAAATCGCTTGTGATCTTATACGTCCCCGAAAAATATTGGACAGCCGTTAGGACATGTACGGCTATCGTGAACTTCGTCGAAATCTGCATAGATGTCACCTCGTTTATTTCATCTATGACATTATACAAAGAATCCCGCCCGCTGGCAAGCCCTGGAATGGCCGCAATCTGCCAGCACCATCATGAGCACGCCGTCACCGCGTGCCGTCATCGTGCATCACGACCCAGGACGCAACAGTGCGCGCGGCTTCGATATAACGATGAAAATCCTGGTCCTGCAAATCCTTCTCCTCACCGATCTCGCCATCCTCGATATACAGACGATGATTGAACGCACGGTCAGACTGCGTGAGCGGTGGCAGCAGCGAAGAATAACTGCTGCCGGCCGGCAGGATGAGCTCCGCCAGTGTCGGCGCAATCTGGAGATGACTGCCGGCCTGCTGCTCGGAAAAGAGATCCACAGGCACGCCGTCGCCATAGAAATAACAGGGAATCCCGCTCAATGCCCAGAGCGAGACATCCGTCGCGAAATTGAATCGCTCCGCATGGTCCCCCGTCACGACAAAGAGCGTCGACGGATCATCCTGCTGCGCCTGACGGATGAATTTCCCCATGACCTGATCCGCATACCAGATATGGCCCAGCTGATCCAACGTCGCCTTATCCGCGGGGATGGACGGCGGCAGTTTCGCCGCCACCTCGCTCCGCGGGAAGCCCTCGGCATCCACATCGTAGGCAAACGGCGGATGGTTGCTCGTCGTCAGGATGAAGTAGAACGTATCCTGCTCATCCGTCTCCATCTGCCCGCGAATCGCATCGAACAATGCGCCATCCGGCACGCCCCACGACGAGCTCTCTCCCTGCTCCGGCAATTCGTCAGCACAGTGGAATTCATCAAAGCCCTCGCGCAGGGTAAAATGTCCGATCTCCTGCCAGCTGCGCAGGCCGCCGTACCAGAAGACCGTCTTGTACCCCATGCGCTTCATCGTCGCGCCAATGCCGAGTCCATCGACATGGCCCTGAAAGCCCATCGTATAATTGACATACAGCCCCACATCGGGCAGGCCCGTCAGGAAACCATTGAGCGAGGTCATCGTGCCGTTGCCGTTCGGCAGGAAATGATACGTATGCGCACCATGCGCCTCGAGCCACTCGCCCGTCTGCGCCAGCCCCAGCGAACGGTACTCCGGCAAAAGCGGCCAGAGTGCATAATTCTCGCCGAGTATCACCACGACATGATGCGGCCGCCTGGCCAGCGGCGCCGTACTCTTTTGGCGGGAAAACGCTCCTTCGACAGTCTCGGCATTCAAATCGCCGCCCAGCGTGGCAACCGCCTCATCCAGTTCATCCGCTGAAATCGGCCGCAGCGCACGCTCCGTGGCGCGCTCATGCGTACTGTACGCGCGGTAAAGCGCCTGTCCGTCATCGAGCACCGCTTCATTCAGGACCACATATCGCGTGCGCGCAGCACTCTCCCACGGCACGCCGCTGTCCGAATGAAACGCTCCGCCAAACCGGCAGAAAATGCCAAAGACCGGCACAAGGACTGCCGCCAGGACAGCATACCGCCGGACATGGCGTTTCGGCAGCCAGACCGGCGTACGCGCGATCCTGAGCCAGAGCCAGATGAAAAGCGCCATGAGCAGGACCGCGCCGGTCAGGCGCGGCCAAAGCTGATACTGCTGCACCGCCGTATCCCAGATGGCCGAATGGTCATCCTTCCAGCCGTTGAACAGCATGATGTTGAAGCCCTGATGAAAGACTTCATAATACGGGATGCGGATCATGAAAAGCAGCGTCATCAGGGCCACAGCCGCACTGCCCAAGATCTCACGGATCCGTTTTTCCGGCCACCAGGCCCAGACGGCATACGGCAGCGTACCAAACACAAACGGAAACGCCGCCAAAAACGCCGTCGTCTTCAAGCTAATGCGGGCCCCAAGCCAGAGCGCCTCGACAATATCCTCCCAGCCGGCACTTCGCAGCTGGCCGGCATAAATCAGCAAAAATGCAATACGAAATACCATGAGCAGGACGTAGATATACAAGAACAGCTTGCCGACCTGCTGCAATGATTTTAAGAAACGCAACAAACTCACCTTACATCATGATCCAAGCACTTGTCAGCATGACGAACCACCCATGCTGTCAGCGACGTCATATCCGACGACAACTGGCGCCACATCTTGTTGTCGGGCTCATGCTTCTTCGTGCCTTCCCGATCTGCCTCTTTGACTTCTTCCACCAGTCCGGATGCCACCTCGCCAAGTTCCAGCGGCGTAATCCACTGCTTTGGCGTAACGAGGCCGGCCGGCTGCGGAAGCGTCAGGGACGGGTACAGCGAATAATACGTAAAGCCTTGCGGCGCAATCATTTCCAGTACCGTCGGCATGATGTTCAGATGCGTGCCGATGGTGTTTTCTCCGAAGAATCCCTGCCCAATATCGCGTTGATGCACAAGCAGCGGCGTGCAATAAAGCTCGCGATACATATAATCGCGCGGCACCAAGGAAGAATTGCTCAAGTCGCCATAAAGATTGGAATGATCTCCCGTATAGAGAATCAAAGCATCCGGGAAACGCGTCTGGATCTTCCGGATAAAGGACTGAACAGCCCGATCCGCATAACGGGCCGTGCTGAATGCCTTGCGGCGTTCTTCATTCTCCCGGATATCCGGCCCGACATCCTTCAGCATTTCATCGGGATCGCCGCCCAACACATCCATGGGAATCTTGTACGGACCATGGTTCGAAGTCGTATAAACAAAATGGAAAGTCGGTTCCTCAATTGTCTCCATTTGCTTGGCCGCTTCCGTCAAGAACACATGGTCATATATACCGACCCAGGTACGCGGTGCATCCGGGCCGCAGAAATCCGTAGCACTCCGGACCTCATCAAACCCCTGCGCATGGCCAAAATGGTTGAAATTCCCGTTCGAAGCATTGCCGCCATACCAGTAAATCGTCCGATAGCCCAGTTTTTTCATCTGACCGGCAAACGACGTAATGGTCTGCCCCTGCCAGAATGATTCCATCTCATTCAGCTCCAGCTGAGCATCATAGATACCGCTCATCAAAGAAACGATGGACGGACGCGAGATATTGCCGGTCGGCAGGAAATTCTTCAGATAAGCCGTATGCGGATCAGCAATCCAGTCCTTCGTCGCATCCAGGATATGAAGATCGGCATAAAGAGGATCCAAGGCCCACTGCGGAACACTCTCCCCGACAATGACAAATACCTGCGACGGCTTGCGTATCACAGGACCACGCGCCGTGCGCCGAAACAGCTGCAGCGGATTATCCTGCGGCTGCCACTTGCTTCCGGCGGGCAGGAGACGCGAGATTGACTGCTCCAGCTCCTCATCACTATGCTGCATCTCCTCGGCCAACGGTTTCCGTCTCACCCATTTGAGCGCCACAAGATCATCTACACAGGCCCTGGCCAGGAATGCATCTTCCTTGACAAGCGAAGGGATCGTATCCCACTCCGGTTTATTGCGATGATTCAGCGTCCCGCCATAACGCACCCAGTAAAATCCCAGAATCGCCAGCAGGAAAAGCCCCGCCGTCAGCACATATTGCGCCAGCGACGACGCAATGTGAGGAGCAGGAAGCGACGGCAGCTGCTGAAACAGCCAGCAGCCCACCCCGACAAACGGGATATAGAGCAAATACCCCAGGAGGATCCATCCACCATGATCCTGATGGAAGAACACGTCCACCAGATTATGCTTCTCTGCATTCCTGCCCATGTGAACAAGGTAGTTGAAGGTATCATGAAAATGATGATAAAAAATCATCTTGCCGGCAAACGCCGTATACAGGATGGCACCATAAAGGCAGCCCAGAAAAATACGCAGCTCCAGCCCGTACTGCTGGAAAAAGCCGACAAACAGCGAGGGAAGAGATACCAGGACCATCGATGCAAGGAACACGTACGCATTAAAGTCCATCCCCCACCAGAAGCCAAAACGAAAACACTCCCGCAATGCCTTGCCACGACCTTTAAGAGAAGGGTACGGCTGATAGACCTTTATAAAAATCAAGCGGAAGATTGCACTTAATACAGGGGAAAAAAGAAACAATTTTATATCCTGTTGTATTCCCTGAAAGAAACATTCGAACATATATACTCCTCTTTTGTTCAATACACTGTATCATAAAGTATATAATACCCGCTAAATTGTTCAAAAACAAGATGCAATCCTTTTATTATCATTTACATAATTTATCACAGCATAAATTACAATCAATCACAGTTCATGTACAACCCTTTGTAATAAATTGGATAATGAGAATTTTTGAACATCCATGTGCCCTTTTTCCATAATACGGATTCTCTCTTTTTCATTCGAAATAAAATATCTTATCTTTTGTAATAAATCCGCATCATTTTCAAACATAACTAAATCTGAATCAAGATTCAATGTACCATTGGACTCTTGTCCTTTATTCATAAGTTGAAAGGTTCTTGTTGCCAATATCTCAAACGTTCTTGGTGATATACTTTTATGAACAGAATTATTTATATTTAATACAATTTTACTGTGCCTATATATATGTGCCGTTTCTTCTGGAGGCACATTATGATTGATTAAACAAGAATATAATTCTGGATGTTTCCGCTTGAATTTCCATACCATCCATGGCCATTTATCATTAAACCATTTCCCAACTACAACTAGATGAAGATGATGAGTTATTGCATATTTTGCCACATGTTCTAATATACGGAATCGGTCCGGAGTAACTGCTCCTACAAATGCCATATCGATACGTCGTTCTTCTTGTCTAGCAAAATAAATATTTTCATCATAACCAAGTGGCAGATAACTTATATTGTTCATATCAAAGGTGTCTTTTATATAAGATATATCATCGTATTCAAATACATACACTTTATCATATAATCCAAGTTGTTTCTGTGCCCCTATAGAAAATCTTCTTATGGAATCCCATAACATCAATATTTTTCTATACTTACTCAGCTCCAGCAAGGTATTCGTACTAATAAGTTCTCCACCAGCTAAAAATAACAGTACTGTATTCTCATCTGCATTTTTTCTTATAAAAGTTAATAAATCATCATTCCACCTTTTATCCCACTTATCTTTTATAAATTGAAGCCCAAATTTATAAAATTTTCTTTGTAAATAGGAACAATGATTATAAAACTCTTTTTCCTCAAAAAAGGATACTGAATATCCCATATTTTTTATTGTCCGAACAGTGCTATATGCATAATTATAATAATTAGGCCCTATAATTATAAAATCCCGGCATACATTATTACGCATTTTCTCTTCATCCTAAAATAAAATCCAACTATTTTCTATTCATAACAACTTCTAACTGTTGATTTAAGTTGTTCGATAAAACTTTATAATCGAACATACTTTGTGCATATGACTGCGCGACTTTTCCCTTTTCTTCTAAACAAGGATCAGATATCGCCTTCAGTAATGAATTTGCTACATCATCAGGATTCGATTGAACAATTTCACCGCATTTACAATGATCTGTAGCATCAAGAGCAAAATCACTATAATATGTAATAATAGGATAGGCCGCAAAATACATAGCTTCGACAACAGCTATACATACACTTTCAGACCGACTTGTCATACACATGATTTTTGCTCGCTTGTAGAATGAATATAATTTATTTCTATCAGATATATTTCCCGTTAAAATTATTTTATCTGCTAAATAAAAATATTTATTCTTAATTTCCATTACATATGTATAAAATGCATCTGTATATGGTCCTATAAAATAGAATTTCCATGTTCCCAATTTTTTCGGAGGAATTTTAGTAATAGCATCTATTAATAATTCATTATTTTTTTCATAAGTTCCTAATCGTCCCACAGTTATAAGGATATTTTCCTTATGCTTTTTGTCCAGATCATCTGTATCAACATCCAATAAGGAAACACCATTGGGCAGATAGCCTATACGATTTCTAAAAACGACGTTATTTTTTAATATTTCATAATATTTATTAGTTTCCACTGTAAACCAGTCAACATATCTACTCTTAATTTTTTCCAAGTGATTTTTTATTGATAAAATTGGACTGTTATTTTCAAAATGATGAAATCCGCCATGTCCCATATCCAATTTACTATACACAAGGATATGTGGATTGTATCGTTTACACAACCAAGCTAATTTCCAAATAGTGTTGCCATAGTTTAAAAACATTAATACGTCAAAATCACTTGCATGTTCTTTTATATAGTGATTGGCCAAAGGAACTTGTTCCTTATAGTCAATAGCACACCCTATACAAATAGGTTCTACATATTCAAGAAACGAGCTTGGCCAAACAACATCCTCCTCTTTAGTTTTAAAGAAGATATACTTAGAAATCCACCCACTATTCTTTGACAAAGCATGCAAAAACATACCTGCATCTTTATATGCTATAACTGAAGAATCGGATAGACCAAATAAAATTAGACCTATTTTTCTTCTCATTATAATCATTACTCCTGAAAATATTTTTTTACAAAACTCTTCGGATCAGGAAAAAGCTTAAAGCTTTCCTTGATTTTTTCATCTTCCCATTCCCACCATTTTATCCTTAATAATTTATTAATAATGTCCTGGGAAAACCGATATTTTACAATTCTATTTGCTCCCACGACAACAGCATACGGAGGAACATCTTTAGTGATGATGCTTCCAGCGCCGATAACAGCGCCATCACCAATTTTAATATTGTTAAGTAAAATACATCGGGCACCAATCCATACATCATTGCCAATTTCTAAGCTATGACTTATAGGAGGCATATCGGGATAATTAATTTCAGAATTCCAAGTACTTACATAATCAATTCTATGACCATTTGGTACCACTAACTGATTTATAGCAATTGAAGAAAACGCTCCTACAGATTTTAGTATAGAATCATCAACATATCTATATCCCCATGTATATTTACCAATAGGAATACCCGAATACTTTTCAAAATAATATCGTGCCAAATTGTCCTTAAATCCATATCTTTTTAAAGAATATGAATATAGCCAATTTGGGCATTTCCTACAGCCTCTTAGTTTTCTTGTTATAGCCGCTAAATAATAATCATATTGACTTATTTTATATTTTTTCTTTAGGTTTTCCATATCAACTTTTATCCCCTGTAAATAATCTATATACTCCCAACGATCTGCCTTCATTATAAAATTTCTCGATAGTATCCATCACTATATTTGGCGTTATGCTTTCCATACAAGTCGGATGTATACAATATCCAGGACTATTAAATAATGTATCGCATGGAGCACATTTCTTTGTAGAGCATATACTTGCATATATTCTTTGTGGACGAGCCCTATAATCCGGTTGTGATCCATATAATCCAATGACTGGTGTATCCATTGCGTTTGCCACATGAACAGGAAAACTACACCCATTCACAAGCAACTCTGCTTTATCAATAACGAAACCAGTTTCTAATAAATTAGTTTTACCACGTAAATCTAATACATTATCTGAAAAATTCACTTTTGTACTAGACTTAGGTTCTGCACCAATAATAACAACTTTTTTGTTTTTTTCTTTTATTTTATCAAAAAGAATCAGCCAATGTTTTAACGGCCAGTCCTTGACCGTACTTCCTGTATTAAGACTACAGACTATATATCCCTCTTCTAAAAAATCCCCCAATAAATATTTTACATGCGCTTGTTGGTTCATCGACAATTTCGGGAAATAAAGTTTATCCCAATCAGGTAAAGTTGTAACATCGATTCCTAAACCTTTTTTTAGAAAATATGCATATACTACAGGTTCGTAAGCATAATTCATCCACGGTTCAACAGTCAGACATTTAGTAAGAAAAGCCTTTCTTTTATGAGGCAGTCCTACTCTTTCTTTAATTCGAGCCATCGCGTATACTGTTGATATTCGATAAAGAGTATCCATCAAATAAACCACATCGGATTTCCATAATTTCTTTATCAAAAACAACGTATTTTTCAGACTCTTATCATATGTAAAATACTCATCAACGAATGGGCATGCTTCCATCATCTCTTTTGCATTATCATTACCGATAACTGTAAGTCTCGTTTCTGGATAAAGTGTCTTTATTCCTCGCAGCAATGGAGTCAGCATAACCATATCGCCTAGGCCACCGAAGCGACTCATAATTATGCGTCGATACATAAACTTCACCTCATTTTAATAAAAAGGCTTATAAAGATATGATACAATATTATCATACTAGAAAATCAATCAACTCGTTTTATCATTTCGGCATTATCGCCAATCCATGCCAATCCCATCAAAAGCCAAAATTCTCGCATAATCGGAACACATGTAAAATTTGTATCTGTTAACCCTTCTATATGCACTGCAACAAGCACCAATATTCCCATCAAGGCAAATGAATAATCATTCTCGCTACGTCGACATCTATACTGTTTAATCAATCGATATAAAATATACAAATTAAAAAGAATAAATGCACTTCCGCCAATAATCCCACCTTCAGATAAACGCTTTAAGATATTGTTATGTGGATGTCCATGTCCACTTCTTGGATCATTTGCTTGTGAGCGCTCCTTCGCCAATGGTGAAATATACTCCGTATTATAAACATAGCCAAATTCATCAGAGCCAATTCCAGCCAGGGGATAATCCTTGGTTATTTCAATAGCAGCCTTCCACATCAAAACACGTTCACTATTACTTGTAAACTGCATATCCGTTACACTATTAAGACGGTACTGAAGTGTTGGATAAATAACGGACAATCCTCCAATTAATATTAATACCGATGTTAAGCCTATCAATATTTTCTTTCTCATATTTTCACAACAAGCAGCATATATAATACCAGTCACAAAAAATGAAATCCATGCTCCTCGCGTTTGAGATGCAATAAGCATAAAAACTGACAGTATTAATACAATCTGCAAAAATATTTTTTCTTTATTTGAAAAATATTTCTTATTTGCACACCACCATAAGACTGGAATAGCCATCAACATATGTGTTGCAAAAAAGGTAGGAGAGTTGCTAAGTCCCAACACCCGGATTCCCCAATCAGATTCAGCGCGCGTAATAAGCTGGTAAAGTGCAGCAATATCTGTAATCAAAACAGATATTGAGAAAAGCAGGAATACCATCTTTAAATATTTTTGGTTTGAAATCGCTACCACAACTAAGAAAAATGGTATTAATCGATATGCAGTAGAGCATACTGATTCCATACTTCGTATTGGCTCTATGGATTGGGTGGATAAAATTAGCCACAGTATAAAATAGAGAATACTTATTCGAAGAAAAGTGTCCTTACAAATAAATGAGATATTCTTTTTTTGATAAATCCCCATATATAATAAAAAGAGGAATCCTAATATTATTCCCCATAGAGTTAAAAAAGGTGATATATTACTTCCTAGTGCTATTAATAATACCATATAATACACATATCGGTGTATTGCCATTATTATCATCTTCTTTCAATAAAATTCATAATATTTACATCTAATTATGCATCTAAAAATTTTTTACAGGCATCATATACATCATCCACTGCAATCTTCTTCATGCAACGTGGATCCGTACAAGTACTTCCATGATATCCATCACAGGGGCTACAACTTAAATTGGATTGAACAATCTGGCATGCCTGTCTAGGGGCCCACCGCTTAGGGTCAGTATATCCGTATAAAATGACACACGATGTTTTCATTGCTGCAGCTATGTGAATTGGCATACTACAAGAGTTTACCAGCAAAGATGCATTTTTTATAAGCTCACCAACTTGTCTTAAATTCAGCATCCCCCATAAATCAATAACTGCTTCTTTATCCCATTGATAACTTAAATTCCCATTACCAAAAACGACGCTTTTTATTCCGTAATTCCGATATATACGACGATATAGCATATTCCATTTATCTAATGACCAATCTTTTAAATAAAATGCTGTTATAGGCGATGATACTACATATTTTTCTCCTGGCAAAAGTCCAGTATCTGACATCTTGTTGCAAAGATCTGTTATATCATTTTGATTGGCAGCAGCCACATATAACTGATTTAAACAGTTACGTGGTAATGTTATTCCCAATCCTTCACTAACAACATTTCCCATAACATATGGTTCATATGTATGATCCATATATTCTTGCCATTTTATCTTCTTTGTCAGCCAAAATCCTCGCTTATGTTCAATCCCTATGCGAAGAGGAATTCTTGCAAATGAGCCAATCAACGCAGGTCGGTAAGTCAAATCTAAATATATTGCTATATCATATCCCCGCATTTTATTCCACAGTTTAAAAAAACTATCTTTGCGTTTATCATAGACAAATATCTCATCAATGAATGGTAATCCCTTTACGACATCAACAGCATTGGGAAGAATCATAAACGTAATATAACTATCCGAATATATTTTTTTCAATTCAGACAGTATCGGTGTTGCTAAAATAACATCACCAATACCACCCTGTTTTGTTACAAATATTTTTTTCATATTTTTGATCTTATTCATTACTTACACATATTACCTTGGAATTAATGTGTAACATTCCTTTAGCACCATATCGGGTGTCACATGCCATAAGCAGTTCGGTTTAGGATTGCTCGGACATTCATCCGCACGACATTTGCATGGACAGCATGGTTCATCCGTTGTAAGTACACGAGCATTGTCGTTGATTGGATGCCAGCGTTTCGGGCTCGTGCAGCCGTACATCGTAACCATGGGTACTCTTGTAGTCGCTGCAATATGCGTTGCACCTGTATCTACAGTCACAAAAAGATCGGATTTTTTGATGACGGCTGCCAAATCTACCAGATTGGTTTGACCGCAGAAGTTCGCTACGGGTACATGCATATCCGCGATAACTTCATCCGCATAAGCCCTGTCACCGGGAGCACCGACGATAAAGAAGCTCGCATTATATTCCTTGCTCAGCCCATCGACTACTTTGACAAAATATTCTTTTGGCCAGGTCTTTAAAGGGAAGGTCCCCTTCACACATAAAGCAATACGCTTTTCTGTCAGGGGAAGGGTCGCCATTAATGCATCTGCCTTTTTTTCATTTTCAGGCATAATGCGCGCAAAAACGGGACGTTCATGGCCAGTCTGTCCGGTGAACCCCCGTACGATTTCCTGATACGTCTCTGCTTGAAGGGTAGTCTCCAAATTGTGTTTGATATGTATCGTTTTCGTATACAGCCACGTTACACGGCTCGGTTTATCATCAAAAACACGATCCGGGCCAATTCTCACAGGGATGCCTGCCAGCCAGCACAATAAGGCCGGACGCAATTTCCGGTCAAATGAAACGCTGAGATCAAAATAATGCGACTTAATGGTTTTGACCATATCCATCATCTTATGGAATGAGTTTTGTTTTGCCTTGTAATCAAATATAATGACCTCATCAATGACAGGATTGTTCTCCACAGCCTGACGGACGACGGGTCTGGCCAGCATCGTAATCCTGGCTTTCGGATATGCTTGTTTCAACAAGGCAATCGCACTTGTCGTCAGGACGACATCGCCAAGATTGACTAAAGCATTCACTAAGATATTGCGATATTCCCCATTTTTCACGTTTGTCATGATAGCTTCTCCGTATGTCTGGGCAAATTACCGTATCAGGACATCAAAATGTTTTGAATCAATCGTTCCTGACTGTACGCGGCATTTGCCAAGTCCAACCCATGTTGATAGGTAGTCGTATTATTCGTTAGATCATCAATAAACTTTTCCAATTGTTTTGCGAAATCTTCAACGGATGTCAATTTGATGGCCTGCCCAATTGTATAGTTTTCCAAGACTTCCGGATTGAGTTCTGGAGAAATCAATACCGGTTTGTAAAAGCCAATCGCGGTAAACAGCATCGCGCCCCAATGGTATCGATAACGCTCAGCCGCGTAAGGCATCATGATGGCATCTACTCCCAAGAGCGCCTTCTGCCATTCCAAGCCAATGAGATTCTTGTGCCAAAAAGTGATGTTCCCATATCCATGGTAATCCCGTGCAAACTGCTCGAACAACTCTCCGTCTTCCGGTTTGGCCGTCGCACCTTGTACAATCAACTCAACTGGCACTGAAAATTTGGCCTTTGTAAAAGCTTCGAGGAAAAAGCCAAGATTCTTCTCCTTGCGAAACTGGCCAAAGAAGCCAATCTTAATCGGCGGCTTAAAAGAGAGTTGTTTATTCACGGGCAATTCCCATGGCTTGAAAACAGGTGGCGAAATCAAATCAATATTATGAAGGCCGCTGTTCTTGAAGTCATCCCGCAAGGTGATGACCTTGAGATGGATATTGTGGCAGGATTCCACTCGACGTGCCTGTTTCTCAAATTTTGGTTGCTCATGCGGATTGATACCATGAAAAACCATATACACGGGAACCGGCGAATCCTTCAGTTTGCTGCGCAAGATTGTACGGATATACCGCCATGTCCCAGTGGGGATAATAATGGCGTCACAGTGATGTGCGCAGGCCTTGGCATAGGCTGAATTAAACCAGGCAACACGGCGGCGCTCTCTCAGCAAAGACAGAAATATCTTCTTCAGCTTGCCCGCACCAGCATAGGTGACGACTTCGCCACCTTCAAGGTATTCGACATCACAATGATAATCTAACTTAAACGGAAAGCGCTCCGGCACAAAGAAAACAGGATCATGTCCCTGTTTCCGGAGTTCTTCGACAAGAATGCGGTCAAATTCCACCTCGTGGCCAGCCGGCATGACAATGGATTCCAGAATAGCAACTCTCATCTGTCAATCTCCTCTCCGCTGCAACTCGTGAAGTTTCAAATACTTGAGCATGGTATAGAAAAAATGGGTACAGCACAGATACGTTCCTATCCCTCCATCAAGAAATCCTCTGCGAACGATAAACATCTTAAAAAATCCGCCCACGCTGTGAAAGAATATATCCGGCATGGAAATTCTCTTGCCGCGTTTATATGCATCTTCTGCCCAGATGGTCGTATAAAGGCAGAGCTTTTCTTCCCATTCATGCCAATCACGATACGTATGATGCTCAATATGGCCGGATAACCGCCTTTCCGGAAGTTTACACGTCGGATGTTCATGGACCTTGTTGACCCAGGAGACCTCCTGACGCGGGAACATGCGCAAAACACGGTCTGGATAGAGGACACCGTAACTGAACGTCACGCCAAAAGCCACGGACTTCCTTGTAATTGCATACTGAGCATCCATATTGCCAGAAGCCAAAATACGCTTGACTTCATCAACCAACTCCTCATTAAGACGCTCATCCGCATCGAGATAAAGGACCCAGTCCGCTTCCGTCTGCTTCAGCGCGAAGTTTCGCTGTGCGGCAAAATCATTCGTCCAGGCGCGGAACGCGACTTTTGCACCGTGCGCCTTCGCCAGTTCAACCGTTTTGTCTGTGCTGCCGGAATCAATGATGACGACTTCATCCGTACATTTCTTGGCGTTCTCCACCACAGAAACAATATTCTCTTCTTCATTACATGTCAGGATCAAGATGGCCAGTGAGCTCATAGTATTCCTCATTCTGTCTTATCGTAATCACACGCTGATATCGGCATATCAACATACAACTTATTCCACTCATCAATGGAAACGACTTGAAAATCATCAATAACCAAAGGATTCAAATCATTTTGCTGTTGGAAGCAAAATGGCAAAGATTTTGCAATCTTTTCACGTAATGCTCTGCGTGAAAAAGCATCTCCTTTTGGCCATTCTAAAATATAGATATAGATGACAGGCTTTTTTCGCTGATGCGCTGCCAAGTAAAAGAAACTGTCAAAAAACTTTCTTGCGATATTTGCAACCATCTTATCACTATACGGATTGAATTGTGCAGCAGCTCGCAATCCCTTTTCATAAGGAAGTTTGGCATTTTTGTACTCAATCAGTAAAATTTTATTATTGAACTCGCAGATCCAATCCACATCGGCTAAAGGCAAATGTGCATCCCGATAGATTGGCTGAAGTTCTATTGACCATCTCGCATTGCGTAAATCAATCTGATAGTTGTGATTTTCTTCCCAATATACTTCACCCATGCGTATTGACCCCAGTAGTAATGCTGTAGACCTCATCCATCAGACGTGAAAATGCATCCATGATAGAATTATGTTTAAGCTCCGAAAAAGCTCCTGTCTCAAAGCAAATTTCCTGATTCTCTACATAAAACGAATGATACTGTAGCTTATCATCCTTTTTTTGCTTGATTTCCAAGTATTTCGCCAGGACATAGTCATGTGTGGAAATAAAGATCTGAACTTCATTGCGCTGCAGCTCAAGAAGCATCTCTGCCAAAATGGGAATATACTTTGGATTGATATTCGCCTCAGGTTCATCCCAGAACAGCATCGCACCTTTTTCCAATGTGCCGTTCTTGATCAGCTGCCAGAGTAACGCAATTTTGCGGATTCCTTCTGCCACTAAGTTAAACTCAATCCGGGCCTGATTACCTGGTTTAAGATAAAAGCGCTCATCGGCCACTGTTACACGCCCCTGCGTAATTTGATGCAGAATTTTCAAGTAGCGCTTGCGCTCTGCTGTATCAGGGCCATGGGATAAGTCGACACGCGCTGCGGCAATGATGTCGATATAGGTATCATCAAATTCGACGTTTCCCTTCATCACGGCTTCGGGAAGATTTCGGGAATTTGAGAGGATTTCCTTAGCTGGAATAAATGTACTTTCAACATTTCCCTTCTGGTTCTCCCACTTTTCCTCTCCTGTGACAGTTGCCCCGTACTTGGCGGTACGATTCGTAAACGTCATCTCGACAGTTGCGCCATCCGAAACGACTTTGACACGCGCACGTCCGCCGCGATTTGAACGACTGAGCAACCGATGAATGCCAAATCCATCGGGGCGAAAGACACGTACCAGCTTCTGCGAAAAGGAAACATCCGGTTTGACCGCCTGGCATGCACTGTAGAGAGCTTTCATGATATGCGTCTTTCCCATACCATTCTCACCAATAAAGACATTGATGCCGCGCGAAAAGTCCATATTGAGTTCATGTAAGACCGTAAAATTTTCCAATTCCAGATGCTTGATGTACATATTGTCTCACCTCAACAAGGATTTTATTTGATTCGCAATAGCGGCATCCACTTCATCGAGCAGGGCGTAGCGCTTGCGGTAATTCGAGCGCTTGCGCGTCGGGATTTCCTCCATGGTCTTGCGGTATTCGGTCATCGGCAGCTCGTAGAAGCGCTGGTCTGCGCAGGGGCGGCCGCCAGATTCTTTCCAGAAGTCGCTGAAGCTCGTCTTGAGCTTGCGGTCGCGGCGAATGTGGTTGTTCGCGTAATAGCCGTAGTTCGTGACCGCATAAATCTGCTTGAGGCCGAGTGCCTTCGCTGCCTCCTGCGTCGCATGCAGGATGAAGTTTTTCGTGCGATAGGCATGGCAGCGTTTCGTGACATTCTTAACGACTTCTTTCGCATTTTCCATGTTCGGCCCCTGCATGGCCCCGATCCAGAGAGCCCATTCACCGGCCTTGTTCGGCGCAATCCAGAACATCATCTGGTAAAGGTCGTGCTCATCCAGGCGCAGCACGATGGACAGCAATCCTTCCTTGCGCTGCCCCGGATGGTAAAAGAGCTCAAAGCGCAGATGGCCCATTTCGTCCTGGCTTTCCCAGAGCACATAGGGCTTTCCCGCATAAAGGCTTAAAACGACATCTTCCTGCAGGTGCGTGACGAGGAACTCCATATGCTTTTCTACCAGGCGGGCGCGCTCGTCGAACGTCGACTTGTTGTAGAAGAAAGCTCTGGTCGGCTGTTCGTAGACAAACGGATATTCGTCCGCGATTTTTCGATACATGTCGTTCTGCGAGAAGAACTGGTGCAGGCGCTGCATGCGGCTGTTGTTCAGCAGGCAGCGCACCACGAAGACGGCCATACGTCTGGCCTCGCGCGGGTTATCGGTATTATAGATCTTTTTTCCTAAATGTATGTAGTCAAGCATGTCGTATCCCTTATGAATGATCTCTCTATCTCAATGCATGTTTCTGTCTTTTTCATTCTACCCTATTCGCTGACGATAATCAAACGAAAAGCCCTATCATCTGACAGGGCTTGCAACGTTCAATATTGGATTGCGAGCGGTTAGCAGGAAATGCCTGCCCGCACGAGATCGTACAGGCTTCCGCCTTCGTAGCGCAGGCCCGTGAGGCCGGCGTTCCTGGCACAGAGCATGTCACTTTCGCGGTCGCCGACAAAGTACGAGGCAGCGCGGTCGATGTGGAAGCGGGCACATGCCTCGTCGATGAGGCCGGTGGCCGGCTTGCGGCAATTGCACGTCCTGGTGTAGGCCGGCACGGAGCCCTGTGGATGATGCGGGCAGTAGTAGAGCGCATCGAGGTGGGCGCCAATGCTCTGAAGTTCCTCATTCATCCAGTCGTAGACGTGCCGAACGTCGCTCTCGGGGTAGTAGCCGCGGGCAACGCCGGACTGATTCGTCACGAGGATGGCGAGATAGCCATGGTCATTGACATACTTAATGGCTTCTTTGGCGCCGGGAATCCAGATGAAGTCTTCGGGACGGTGCAGGTAGGCGATGTCGACGTTGAGGGTGCCGTCGCGGTCGAAGAAGACGGCTCTGCGGAAGACCTCATCCACCGCGTTGCGGTCCCCCTTCCCCAGAGGGGAAGGCTCTCGCTTCTCATCAAAAGTCGACAGATGCCCAAGGACCTCTTCCGTCACCCTGCGGGTGCCACCTTCCCCGTGCGCGGGGAAGGCTTTATTTTCCGTATTCATAGTAACCGCCGTTGTCGAGGAAGTCTACGTATTCCTTTACGGCTTCATCCATGTCCGTGAAGCCCTGGTCGTAGCCGGCGGCGAGCAGGTGGGTCGGGTCGGATTCCGTGAAGTTCTGGTATTTGCCCTTGAGGACTTCCGGGAAGTCGCGGTAGGCGATTTCACCCTTGCCCATGGCCTTGATGACGGACTGGGCTACTTCCTTGTAGCTGTGTGCATGGCCGGTGCCGCAGTTGTAGATGCCGGACGGGCCGTGGTTTTCCCAGAACCAGAGATTGACGCGGACGACGTCCTTGACGTAGACGAAGTCGCGGCGCTGCTCGCCGTCCTCGACCGGTTTGCCGGCGATCTCGCCCCAGCCGCGGAACAGGTGTGCCTTGCCCGTCTCGTTGATCTGGTTGTAGAGCTGATAGAAGATGGAGGCCATCTTGCCCTTGTGATGCTCCTGCGGGCCGTAGACGTTGAAGTACTTGAGGCCGACGATCTGGCTGTGCGCTTCCGGCATGACCTGGCGCACATAGCGATCGAAGGCGAGCTTCGAGAAGGCATACGGATTCAGGGCATCCTCACATGCATCGCCTTCACGGAAGCCATGCTTGCCGGCGCCATACGTCGAAGCCGAGCTGGCATAGAAGAACGGGATGCGATGCTGCAGGCAGAAGTGCAGCAGGGATTTGGAGTATTCGTAGTTCACGCGCATCATGAAGTTGACGTCGTATTCCATGGTATCGGAGCAGGCGCCTTCATGGAAGACCGCGTCGATATCCGTGCCGTCGAAGTCGTCATCCTCGATGGACTGAAGGAAGTCATCCTTGTACTGGTAGTCGATGAACTGCAAGCCGCGCAGGTTCTTGTAGTTCTGTCCATCCTTGAGGTCGTCGACGATCAGGATGTCCGAACGGCCACGACGGTTGAGTTCCTTGACGATGTTGCTGCCGATGAAACCGGCACCACCCGTTACAATAATCATTGAAAAATTCCCCTTTCCAGATAAAACTGCCAGGCACATTGTCCCGGCAGGAAAAGACCATCAGAGTGCCTCGAGGACCTTAAGGAGTTCTTCGCGGCTGACGGCATACGTACCGAGCTTGGCGACGACAACGCTGGCGGCGAGGTTGGCCATGTACGCGCCATCGGCTGCCGAGAGCCCGCCGGCCAGTGCCATGGCAAAGACGGCGATGACGGTATCGCCGGCACCCGAGACATCGAAGACTTCCTGCGCCTTCGTCGGGATATGGACGATCTCGCCGTCGCGCACGAGGGAGAGGCCGTGCTCCGAACGCGTGACAATGATGTTCTTGAGCTTGAATTTGCGCATGACATAATGCGCGGCCTTCTCGACCGGCTTGTCCTCGTTGCGGATGGGTTCCAGCAGGACCTGATTGATTTCCTTGAGGTTCGGCGTGATGTAGTCCGCATGTGCGTATTTGACCCAGTTCGTGCCTTTCGGGTCGACGACGACGGGAACGCCGTGTTCATGACAGAGTTTGATGATTTTCTGGCAGTTGTCCTCGGTGCAGGCTCCCTTGCCGTAATCCGAGATGATCACGCAGTCCAGGCTCTCATTGAGCTTCTGGCGAATGTAGCCGAGGAAGCGTTCCGCGTAGGGACCGTCGATGGGTGCCGATTCCTCGAAGTCGAGGCGCAGCATCTGCTGATGCCCGCCGATAACGCGCAGTTTCGTCGTCGTCGGCCGGTCCGTCGTAATAAGGCCATGATAGTCGATGCCGCGAGCCGTGAATTTGTCGAGCAGGCTCTGGCAATGGTAATCATCGCCGACGAAGCCGCATATGCTTGTCTCACAGCCAAGCAAAGCCAGGTTGTGCGCGACGTTGGCAGCACCACCGAGCGTTTCTTTCGTATTATACACATGATTAATGGGTACTGGCGCTTCCGGCGAGATACGCGTGACCTCTCCGTAATAATACTTATCCAGCATGACATCGCCGACCACAAGGATCTTGCACTTCCCGGTCTTACGGGCAACGAAATCGTATAAGGCTTCTTTATCCATCTGGCACCTCTTCCTGATACTCCATGCTTTATCAAGCATCTCACTCAAAGTTCTACGACACGGCATTGGTACTGCCCCTGCGGCCGAGGAAGCTTGTACGCGGGTTCCCCGTGATACGCAGCGAGCAGCTCGTCCACGTACTTCATGACGACATCTACGGGTATATTCTTCATGCAGGCCATGTTATCCTTCCCCTTGCGCGGACATTCGTGGATGCCGCAGGGATGGCATTTCTCCGGCGTCTTGATGAGGACGTCCCTGCCATCATAGGGATAGAAGGTCGGCACCGGACTCGCGCCGAACATCGTGACAATCGGGACGTTCATGGCGACACCGACATGCATGGGGCCGGAATCCGTCGTGAGGAACAGGCAGCAGCGCCGCAGGAGCCCTGCAAGCACCGTCAGACTGACCTTGCCCGTGAAGATATGGATGCGCGGGCTCTCGCGCTCCTCCATCTGTGCCACGCATTTGTCGACGATGGATACGTCGGTCGGGCCGCCGAGGAAAGCGATGTCATAGCCGCGGCGGATGAGCCGGTCGGCACAGGCGGCAAAATAGCTGTCGAGCCAGCGTTTCGTCAGCCAGCTCGCGCCGATGTTGAAGGCCACAACCTTGGCATCCGGCCCGATTTCCTTTTGCCAGAGGCGCTGCGTTTCCGCTTCGGCTTCAGGCGGCAGCCACATCTCAAGGCCGCGGTCATCGATGGTCTTGACGCCGACGGCCTCTCTGAGCACATCGAGATGACAGAGCACCTGATGCTTGACCTTGTCCTGCGGCGTATCCGCCATGGCGCAGTTCGGCAGTACCTGATCGAAGAACCGCTTGAAGCCCGGCTGAGAATAACCGACAATGCGTTTGCCGCCCGAAAAGGCCGCAATAGCCGAAGCCCGCTCATTGCGATGGAAATTGATCACGAGGTCGAAATGGCGCCGGCGGATCTTGTGGATGAAGCGCAGGAGGGCCAGCAGGCCCTTGTCCCTGCCGTGTTTGTCGATGAGGATGCATTCGTCGATGTTCTGGTTGCAGCGCACGAGATCGCCGAGCGGCTTATCCGTGAGCAGCGCGATATGCGCCTGCGGGTAATTCGTCCGGAGCGTCCGGAGCGCCGGCGTCACCAGCATGAGGTCACCAATGTGCATCGTATTGATGACCAGGATATTCTGATACATGAAAAGCCCTTTCTTCTTCCTGACGATTGATCACTTGGCTGTAGTTGCGGATGATTGCTTCGTGCCGTTCCGCAGGATTGTCAGCAGCTTCTCTTCCACCTGTGCCGGCGTGATGATGTCGAGGCAGTCATGACCGAGCGGGCACGCGCGCTTCATGCATTCCTTGCAGCTGCGGTCGGCGACGAGGAGATTGTCCATCTGGCCATAGGGGCCGGTTCGCCTCGGCAGCGTCGGGCCCATCATCATGATGGTCGGCGCCTTGAGCCCGACGGAGAGATGCGTCGGGCCCGTATCGCCGCCCACGACGGCAGCAGCCTGCTGGAACAGATAGGCGAGCTGCTTGAAGTTCAGGCTGCCCACGAGATTGATGGGCGGAATCTCCATCTGCGCGGCAATCGCGGCAGCCTTCTGCGATTCCACGGGGCCGCTGCCCACGAGCACGGGGATGATTTTCTGCTCATAAAGCCAGTCGCCGAGTGCGGCAAAGTGCTTGTCCGGCCAGCATTTTGTCGGCCAGCTGGCACCGACGACGAGCACGACGTAGGGATTCTTCATATCGGCGCCGGCCTGCGCAACGATGCGGCGCGTGAGGTCCTGTTCCTTCGCCGGCACGGAAAGCGGCAGCCGGACATCCTGTACGTCGCAGCCGATGGCACGGGCCGTATCGAGATAGCGCTCAATGACATGGTCGTGGACGTGTGCACCTCGAACAGGCTGCGAGATGAGCTGGCTGCCCTCGCGCATATTCCACATGCCGAATTTCTGATTCTTCGGTGCCTTGGCCAGGTAAGCGATGGCTGCCGATTTAAAGAGGCCCTGCAGATCGAGGACGACATCGTACGTGCGCTCCTGGATCTTCTTCCGGAAGGGGCCGATATGACTGAGGAAGCCGCCCAGTGAACGAAATTCCTTCTTATGGAAAACGATGATCTCATCGACGCAGTCAGCCATCGCCACGATGTCATAGGCCGGCGGCTCCACGACCCAGGTCAGATGTGCCTCAGGATACGTTTCCTTGATGGCATGGCTGACAGGCAGGGCATGGATGACATCGCCGATGGAGCTGAGTTTGACAATCAGGATATTCTTCATGATGCTCTTAACTCTCCGCCTGAATCTTCTTGATGATGTTTGTCGTGGAGCGGCCCTCCACCATGTTGACGAATTTGACTTCACCGCCGTAGCTCTGCACAATCTTGGCCTCAGGCAGGGTATCCAGCGTGTAGTCGCCGCCCTTGACGTAAACATCCGGCTTGACCTGTGCGATGATTGACTCCGCCGTCTTCTCACCGAACAGGACGACGTAATCCACGGCCTTCAGCGCGCCGACCACCTCCGCACGGTCAAGCTCATGATTGATGGGACGCGTCGGTCCCTTGTTCTCCCGCACAGAGGCGTCGGTGTTGAGTCCCAACACGAGCACATCGCCAAAGGAACGCGCTTTTTCCAGGTAGCGGACATGGCCGGCATGCAGGATGTCAAAGCACCCGTTGGTAAATACGATTTTCGTGCCCGCTTCCCGCAGGATGCGGCAAAATTCGGCAATATCTCTGCCATCGATCAGCATGTTTTCCTTCCTCTCTCTTATCCGTCACGGCAAGTGTCTTTCGTCTGAATGGGTGAATGGATGATTCCGGTTCAGCGCTGCAGGGCCTGCAGGAGTTCCTGCGAGGAAACAGTGCTCGTGCCCAGCTTGCGCACGGCAATGCCGCTGGCGATGTTGCTGAGCTCTGCGGCTCTGGCCGGCTGCACGCCGGCTGCCAGGGCGAGGATGACCGT
This sequence comes from Mitsuokella sp. AF21-1AC, assembly GCF_003458855.1. Taxonomy (NCBI): domain Bacteria; kingdom Bacillati; phylum Bacillota; class Negativicutes; order Selenomonadales; family Selenomonadaceae; genus Mitsuokella; species Mitsuokella sp. AF21-1AC. Next base: position 84,416 of record NZ_QRVW01000004.1, on the reverse strand, counting down.
GGCCACGCAGGTATCACCGGCGCCGGAGACATCGAAGACCTCGCTTTTATCCGAAACGGGGATGTCGTGCACGGCTCCATCCTTCTCGATGAGGATCATGCCGAGTTCCCCGCGCGTCACGAGCACGCCGTCTGCCTCCAGGTCCTGCAGGAGCTCACGCCCCGCGGCAATAATTTCCTCCGCGCCATGCAGTGAACGGCCGACGGCAGCCGCCAGCTCTGCATCATTCTGCTTGACGTAGCCGATATGGCGGAAGCGGCGGATGGCATAGCGAGAATCCACGATGCTCGGCAGATCGTGCTGCCGGCAGTACGCAATGAGTGCCTGCTGCAAGCCTTCCGTCACCGTGCCGGCTCCATAGTCGCTGATGACCACACCATCGATTTCCGGCAGGACTTTCTTCAGATAGCGCTCCATCTCCGCCTCGAGGACGGGGTTCATGGTCTCGCGGCTCTCCTTGTCGATCCGCACGATCTGCTGACTGACCGTAGCGCGGCCGCCTGCGATGATGCGCGTCTTGGAAATCGTCGGCCGTGACGGGTCGGTCAGCATGCCTTCCGTGTGCGCGCCATTCTTCGCCAGAATCTCCCTGATCCCTTTGGCTCCCTTATCCGCGCCGACGAGGCCGGCCGCATAGACCGTGCCGCCTAACGTCGCGATATTGTTGACGACATTGGCCGCACCGCCCGCCACGATTTTCTCGCCGACCTGTTCCAGCACAAGTACCGGCGCTTCCCGGGAGATACGCGAGATGCGCCCGTCGAGGTAGATATCCGCCACCATATCCCCGATGACCAGGATGCGTTTCCCCTGCAAAGCCGCGATCACGGAACTGAATTCCTGCTTCATGTATCTCTTCCTTTCTGCGTCATCTCTTTATATTCTCGGTCAGAACGGCAGGAAATGCCATTTGACCTTCCAGGTGTTGTCGCGGCCTTCATAATGCAGGATGATCTGCGAGCAGTGCATATCGTGGAACCAGTAGTAATCGAGCTTGTCCCAGTCACTGCCCTCTACGTTATATTTAGCACCGAACGCGATGCGGTTCTTATCATCCAGGCGGTAGCTGAAGCCCGTTTCAATCTTGCGGGAGAAACTGTCGTTATCAAAATCGAAGAGCGAATTCTGCGTGTTGTTCTTCTGATAACGATAAGCCGCATAGCCGGACCAGCGGTCATCAAAGTCTTTGATCAGTACGGCATCATAGTTAAAGCCGCGAACCGTCGAATCATCGTACGATTCCTTCGTGACCTCATAGCTGGTGCTCAGGTGCAGGCGCCAGCCGGCGAATGTAATGGCATCACGGTTGATGCCGAATGTATAGCGGTTGTGATTACTGCGAATGCCGTTCTGATACCAGCGGCCGTACTCGCCGTTGATGCCGTAATGGAACGGCGTATGCCCGATGCGCCGGTTATGGCCCCAGAGCAGGGATGGTTCCTTTTTCAGCCAGTTATCATCGTTGTCATCGAAATAGCCGTAAACGACACGCGTGTAGACGGTACGGTTCGACCAGCCCATATTGACATCGTTGCGCCAGCTTTTTTTCGACGTATACATGAGATTGAGATTGGCATCCACATGCGGTGCAACAGGCGTATGGTAGCTCTGCTCGACCCAGACGCCGTTCGTCTTGTCGTAGCCGACGCGCGGCAGCCAGTCCGTCGGGTTCTGGTCTTTCGTCAAATCCACCTCATACGTCGACTTCGTCATGATGACATTGCCCTTGAGCAGGAATTTGACATGGTGCATGACCATCTTGTCGTTGGGGTAGATTTCTATCTTCTGCGCGTAAAGGTTGTAGTCCGGATGCTGCGCACTGCACTTGGTCTTCGTGCCATCGTAGATGATGATCTTATCCGGATAGAACTCAAAGCGCTTGCCCGACATGTAGCTGTCCGCGACCTGGCCCTTGGCGCGCTCCATCGTGCCCGTACGGTCCTTGTAGTTGTAATTCGTCTCGTAGCCGTCGAGCAGCACCTTCGTCTGTCCCGGCGTCAGCTGCATCATATGGCCTTTGCCGGGGATATGGATGCGCTGCGTGATGGTATTGCCATCGACATCCTCACCCGTAAAGCGGTGATTGTCAATCTGCGTGATCTTGACCTTGCCCTTGGCCTCGAAATCGCCGGTCGCCTGATTCCAGGTCAGGTCATCACCCTCAAAGGCCACAGGCGCGGCCTTCGTCGGGTCCACCGGATAGCGCAGGTGCTTGGCCATCTCCGCCGTATCCTTGAGGAGCTGCGTTTCTTCCGGCGTCACCTTCTGCTTGTCCCGGGCAGCACGATGTTCATTTTCCAGGTAGTCGAGGAGCCCGAGGCTCGTATCGGAATCGGACCGGTACGTCGCAGCGCTGACCGTGCCCGGCACGCACAGGGCTGCGACAATCAAGCCCGATAAAATCTTATTTGATACCTTCATCCAAAAAATCTCCATTCAAAAAAGACTGCTAACCTCTATAGTACATCATAGCCGCCCGCAGCGCAAATATCAGTGCTGCGCGAGTTCTTCATTCATGCTGCCCGTGCGGTACCCGCGAAGATCCAGCGAGGTGTATAAAAAGCCGATGCTCTTGAAAAAAACCGCGGTTTCCTCCCGCAGATCGCGCGACAGCATGCGCGGGATATCCTCGGGCAAAAGTTCGATGCGCGCCATGTCGCCGTACGAGCGCACGCGCAGCTGCCGGAAGCCCCGCACCATCAGGAATTCTTCAGCCTGATTGACGCGTTTAAGCCCGTCGGGCGTGAGTTCCATGCCATACGGGAAACGCGAAGCCAAGCAGGCAAACGACGGCTTGTCCCAGGTCGGCAGCCCCAGCATATGAGAAAGGTCGCGGATATCCTGCTTATGGAGCCCGGCCTCATGCAGCGGACTCACGATGCCGAGCTCCCGCAGGGCACGGTGGCCCGGCCGGTAATCGCCGTCGTCGTCGAGGTTCGAGCCGTCGACGACACAGGAGAGGCCGTACTGCTGCGCCAGTTCCTTCATATGGGAAAACAGCGCATGCTTGCAGTAGTAGCAGCGGTCCGAGGGATTCTCTTTGACATGCGGCACCGTGAGGATGGGGAATGGCACGCGGTGAAATTCAATACCTTCCTTTTTCGTGAAGGCCGCAGCCTCTTCCACGTCGCGCTGCGGCACGAAATCGGACGCAGCCGTGAACGCCACGGCTTTTTCACCGAGCACATCATGCGCCACCTTGACGAGAAAGGTCGAGTCCACGCCGCTCGAGAACGCGACAGCCACGCTCCCGAGGCTGCGCAGGATATCCTGCAGCTTCTCATATTTCTCAGCCAGCTCCGGACGAATTGGTTCTTCCATGGATATTTCTCCTCAATAGTATAAACAAACGCGATGATGATGAATCTCAGGCCTGCGGCTTGATTAGACCATTCTGATAGGCCAGCAGCAGATTGTAAAGATCCGTGATCTCATCCTGGATGGCACAGCCCTGGTCCGTATCACCGACCGTGTTGTGGCAGGACTGGAGCTCGAGGGTCTCCGACACCGACTCGATATCGTGATTGGCCCGCAGGGCTTCCCGGACATCGGCAATCTTCTGATGCTGCAGGAGCCGGAGGCCGCGGGAATTGGAAATCAGGGTGTAGCCGGAGATACCCGTCTTGCTGTGATAGGCCCGGCAGAAGCCGCCATCGATGATGATGGCCCGGCCGCCTGCCTTCACGGGACTCTCCCCCTTCTTGACCTTGACCGGCACATGACCGTTGATGATATGCCCGCCCGCGCTGCGGGTCCAGGCCGAATTCCTGCAGGACGTGCTCACAGCATTCCACGGTATCGATATAGCGGAAATACGGGTCGGACGGCTCCTTCCAGGTGCTTTCATCGGAAATCAGAGCCCGCTCAAACGTCTTGAATTCGCGGCCCGAGAGCGGTGACAGGCGCCCGCACCAGAGGAAGTACATGAAGTCGAGGGCTTCCTGCCCGCCGTGCAGCCAGGCCGAGCGCGCCATCTTCTCGCAGAAATCGAACCAGCTGCGCCCGCGATATTCCCTGCCCGCATACACGATAGTGCGGAAGCTGCCGTCTTCGTTGAGCGGCACGCAGCCATGGAAGAGCAGATTGCCATTGCAGCGCAGATACATATTGCCCTTCTGATAGAGGTAATCCACATGACGGTGCAGCACCGTGCTCTCAAGGAAGTACGAGCGCAGATCGGCAATGATGGCCTGCTCGGCCTCCGTAAGCGCATAGACATCAGTCGTCGCGTTCGAGGTGTCAATCGTCGGGAAATACGCGCTTTCGAGCTCATACCGTTTCCCGTCACCGAGCTCCGCATACGAGGAACGAAAATCGATCCGGTCGAGCAGGCGGCGGCTCTGCATCTGGAAATCCGGGCAGCGGGCGATGAGCTGGCCTTCCAGCTTGAACATCATCATCGTAATGGCCCGTTCTGCCGCCTTGAGCGGTGCCTCATCAGGGTAAATGCGCGCGGCAAACGTCGTGAGCGGCCGCAGGCTGATGCCGTAGCCGCGCTCGAGTACATCGGTATTGTGATAGCGCAGGGAATTACGCACAACCGTCGCGATGCACGCTTCGCTGCCGAGCGCCGCGCCCATCCAGAGCACATCGTGATTGCCCCACTGGATGTCGACCGCGGGGTGCTGCATCAAAAGATTGAGGATGGCATCGGGCCGGTTGCCGCGGTCGAAGAAATCGCCGACGATATGCAGCCGGTCGACGGCCAGCCGTTTGATGAGCACCGTGAACGCCTCGATGAAATCCGCGCCGCTGTCGATCTGGACGATGGTGTTGAGCAGTTTCTTGAGATAAATGAACTGCGCCTGATCGGCCTCCGGCCGCGTATTCATGAGCTCGACGATGACCGAGGCATACCGCTGCGGGATGAAGCCGCTGACCTTTGAAACCGGATATTTATAACTCATGAGCTTGGCGAGTTCCAGCAGCCGCGCGAGATTCTCCCGGTACCAGGCCGGCGTCGCCCGCCGCGACTCGCGCATCTGCTCGATCTTTTCCTGTGGATAATAAATGAGCGTGCAGAACTCCGCTTTCTGCTCCTCCGTCAGCCGTGCGCCGAAGACGTAATCGACCTTTTCACGGATGACGCCGGAGCAGTTGTTGAGGATATGGAAGAATGACGCGTATTCGCCGTGCAGGTCGCTCATGAAATGCTCGATGCCCTTGGGCAGCGAGAGGTAAGACTGCAAATAGATGAGTTTCTCGTAAACGGCTTCCTTCGTGGGATATTTCTCTGCCATCAGGCGCAGGATCTTGCTGACTTTCTTGCCGGTGTTGGGATCGTTCAGATACATCATGCTGCATCGCTCCATTCGCTAGAAACAGTTTCTACCCTATCTTGTGCCACTTCTGTTTGATTCATCCAAGTCTTCCATCCGGATTTTCAGGCCATGTACGTGCGCAGTCCGTAGCAGAGCAGCACGGCCGCAATCGTGAAGAGGTATTCCGCCACGGATCCCACCTGGAAAAGCCGGATGCCAATCTTTTGATACGGGGTCAAAAACGGCACCTTGCCGCAGACCGCATCCTCTGCGATGTGCAGCAGGGCGCCGATGCAAAGGAAGATGCCAATGCGTGAAAGATCCGTCATGGGAAGATTCGCCAGTGGCTGCGTCTCCCAGTGCAGGATCAGCCCGATGATGCCGAGATACAGGATGGGCCAGTGCGACCAGCCGCGGTGGCGGCTGCGCCAGCGCCAGTAATTGCCGGAACGCGGATTGCCCTCCACCTTGTCCGGCAGGATAGCCCCCGCCATGCTGTAAATCGTCAGCAGCATATCATCTGTCGCGGCATAGACGATCACGCCCGTCAGCACCTGGTGATTGACCCATTTCATAAAAAAACGAAACCCCTTCCTTCTCATTTTCTTCTTTATCCAATCTTATCACAATCCTTGCACAAAATCGACGAAATTTATCGTCCGGACTGCGTGCCACAAGCCTTTTCCCAGTCCCCTTGGACGCGGGCAGGACAGTATAGTATAATGAATTGGTAATAACAGCACGCAGTACAAACGAAATGGAAGGACTAGAATGGACGACTATACTTGGAAAAAAACGATACGCAGGCGGCGCATCCATCGGAACCGGCAAGTCTTCGGGCTCGTCGTGCTCCTGATCATTGCCGCCATCGCGGGCACAGCCTGGTATTTTTACAACCAGCGCCACTCGCCTTCATACGCCCTGAAGGAAATCCAGGCCTCCATCGAGAAGCACGACGCCGATACGTTCCGTCATTACGTCAATCTCGATCTCCTGACCTCGCGCGCCTACGACGACCTCACGGCCGACCTCTTTTCCTACGACGCGACGCTGACCGCGGCCACCAAGGCTTCCTATGAGAAATTCTACATCATGGTGAAGCCGCAGCTCACGAGCGGTACAGAAGATACCATCTTGCGCCGCGTGGCAGACGGCAGCTGGACGATGCCCGAGGGGACCGATATTCTCAAGGGACGCCAGCTCGGCATTGACTACGAGCGCTTCCTCGAACGCACGCAGATGCGTCATACCTCCTTTGTCCAGTTCGGCAAGGTCGAGCGCGACGGCACGACAGCCACGGCGGAGATGACCGTAAGGGACGAGGACACCCAGACGGAGTTCACGCTGGAGCTCGCGATGGAGCAGGCGGCCGATGGCCATTGGCAGGTCACCTACATCAAGAATTACCGCGCCTACCTCGATGCCGTCACTCCGCTGCACAACAACGACATCGCCCAGTACATCGACAGCACGAAGGATATCGTCGCGGCCTATAACGAAAAATTCGAAGCATACAAGCAGCGCTTCACGGCACTTGCGAGCGCCGGCCCCGGCAATTTCACACCGGCCCAGAAACAGAGTCTCACGGCCCTTTTGCAGCAGGAGGTCATCCCGGCCCTGCAGGAGCGCCAGCAGAAGCTCGACGCCATCGATGTCCCCTCAGGAGCCCGCTACCTCGCTTCGCAGCGCCAGCAGGCCACCGCGATCACGATTGAAGCCTGGCAGCACTTCCTGCAGGGCATCTCCGATGACAACCCCGACGAGTTTGCCAAGGCCGAAAGCCTGCACAAGAAGGCCCTGGCCACCGACCTGCGCGTCGATGACATCATCCGCCATACGGCCGTAAGCCGCAACATCCCGAATCTGCCATAACCCGTATCAAAAAACTCCGCTCAATCCGGGCGGAGTTTTTTGATGGTATCAGTCACTGTCCTGATGGATCTTGTACATGGCCACGTACATGGTCGGCAGCACGAGCAGAGTCAGCACGGTCGCGACGAGCAGGCCGCTAGCGATGGCGACGGCCATCGGGCCCCAGAACGTGCTGGCCATCAGCGGCATCATGCCGAGGATAGCGGCCGCAGCCGTCAGCATGATAGGCCGGAAGCGCAGGACGGCCGAGTCGACGACGGCATCCCAGGGCGATTCGCCGTCGGCCAGATGTTTCTGAATCTGGTCGATGAGGATGACGGAGTTGCGGATGATCATGCCCGACAGTGCCAGGACGCCGAGGATGGCGACGAAGCCCATGGCTTTGTCGAGCAGCAGCATGCCCGCCGTCACGCCGATGATGCCAAGCGGTGCCGTCAGGAGGGTCAGCACCATGTCCCTGGCATTCCTGAGCTGGAACATCAAAAGCGTCATGATGAGGAAGATCATGACCGGGATGGGCTTGACGAGGTACTTCATCGAGTTGTTGCTGTCCTCAAGGGAACCGGCCTCCTCGATGGAGCAGCCGAGCGGCAGATCCTGGCGCAGCGTTTCCGTGGCGTCGTACGCCTTCTTCGTCGCGTCGTTGGCCGTGCCCTCATGGACATCGGCGTAAACCGTCACAGTCGGCATGAGGTTGCGGCGCTTGATGAGCCCTTCCTCCGCATCGTAGGAAATCTTGGCGATCTGCCCGAGCGGCACATAGCCGGCCTGGCCGAGATAGACGGGCAGGTCCTTGAGTTCGGCGAGGTTGCTGCGGTCGACAGCCGCGAGGCGCAGGTCGATGTCGATCGTGCGGTCGCCCGTGTAGAACTCAGCAGCCTTGGCTCCCGTGACCTCCGTGTAGATGGTCTTGGCGACACCCTCAGACGAGATGCCCAGCGAGCGCAGCTTGTCCTGATCGAGTTCCAGGTGCAGGACCTTGCTCTTCTCGCCCCAGTCCATGCCGATGTTGTAGTTGTTCGGATCCTTGGCCACGATGTCCGCGACATCCGCCGCGATCTCCTTGGCCTGCTCCACGGTGTAGCCCGTGGCCCGCAGCATCAGCGGATGGTCGGCCGGTGGCCCCGTCTGGATGTACTGGATGTTGCCGCGCACATCCGAGAACTCATTCTGCAGAGCATTCTCGAGCTCCTGTTTGAGCGCTTCACGCGCCTCGGTATCCTTGGCCACGATGACGAACTGCGAACAGTTGTCGGCCGAGGCCTTCGGATCAACGGTCAGCACGAAGCGCGGCGCATACTGGCCGACGTAATACGAGTAATTTTCCAGCTTATCGCTGTGCTCCTGCAGGAACGCCGACATGCGGTCGCAGACTTCCTGCGAAGCCGCCATTGAAGAGCCATTCGGCAGCTGCAGCTCCACGAGGATTTCCGGGCGCAGCGACGGCGGGAAGAATTCCTGCTTGATGAATTTCATCATGAACACGGAAACGGCAAAGACGCAGGCCGTCGTGACGAGCACGAGCTTGCGGTGCGTCATGAACCAAGTGAGGATCTCGCGGAACCAGGTATAGAACCGGCTCTGATACGAATCGATCCTGCCTTCCGCATCCTTCTTGACGTCCACGCGAATCAGATAGTAGCCGTAAAGCGGTGCCACCATGACCGATACAATCCAGGAGAGCAGCAGAGCCGTCCCGATGACGGGGAAGAGCGCGCTGCAGAACTCACTCGCCATGCCGTCGGCAAAGGCCACGGGGATGAAGCCGCAGCACGTGATGAGCGTGCCGGTCAGCATCGGCTTGGCCGTCGCCCGGAAGGCGTAGCAGGCCGCATCGAAGCGGTTGAGTCCCATCTCCAGCTTGACGCTCATCATCTCGACGGCGATGATCGCATCGTCGACCAGGAGGCCCAGCGCGATGATCAGGGAGCCCAGCGAAACCTTGTGGAGGTCAATGCCCGCAGCATACATGACGACAAAAACACCGCAGAGCACGAGCGGGATGCAGCCGGCCACGACGAGGCCCGTGCGGAAGCCGAGGGACAGGAAGCTCACGGCCAGCACGATGACGATGGCCTCAACCAGCGTCTTGACGAAATCGTGGATGGATTCATCGACGACGCTCGGCTGATCCGATACCTGGTGGATCTCAAGGCCGACCGGCAGGTCCTGCTGGATCGTGCCGATCAGGGATTTGAGATCCTGTCCGAGCTTCAGGATATTGCCGCCGTTTTCCATCGAAACGGCGATGCCGATGGCCGGCTCACCGTTGTAGAACATCTTCGGCTCCGCCGGCTCCTCGTAGCGCCGCTCCACCTTGGCAATATCGCCGAGCCGCAGGATCTTGCCGCCCGCATTCACCGGCATCTGGCGGATGGCCTCAACATCGTCGAACTGCCCCGTCACACGGATGTAGACATTGTCGGTATCCGTCTCGACCTCACCGGCCGGCGTCATGGCATTCTGCGAGGAAAGCGCATCGGCGATGACCTGCGGGCTGATGCCGAGCTCCGCGAGCTTCGCGCGGTCCATCTCCACATAGACCTTCTCTGCCTGCACGCCGATGAGCTCGACCTTCTGGACGCTGTCGACATTGAGGAGCAGCCGCCGCGTCTTTTCCGCCTGCTGGCGCATCTCCTCATACGAATACCCGTCGCCGGTCACGGCGTAGATGGAGCCGTAGACATCGTCGAAGCGGTCATTGTAATACGGACCGTAGACGCCTTCCGGCAAATCCTTCTTGATGTCCTCGCAGAGGTTGCGCACATCCTTCCAGGTATCCCGGATCTTGGCCTTCGGCAGCGTCTCATCGAGGGAAATGTAGATGACGGTCTGCCCGTCGCGCGTCTCGCTCTTGATGTAGTCGAGGCCCTGCGTATCCTGCAGGCGTTTCTCGAGCTTGTCCGTGACCTGGTCCTGCATCTCCTGGGCCGTCGCACCCGGCCAGACCGCCGAGATGACCATCTGGCGGATCGTGAACTGCGGGTCCTCCATGCGGCCGAGTTCATTGTAGGCAAAGATGCCGCCAATGGCTGTCACGATGATGAAATACCAGACGAGGACCTTGTTCTTCAGGGAGACTTCTGTCAGATTTCTCATTGTCCCGCCTCCGTCCGCACGGCCTGGCCCTCACGCAGCTTGTGCACGCCGGCCGTGACCACGAGATCCGTCGGCTGCAGGCTGTGGACGAGCACGGTATTATCGCCGAAATCCTCGACCTCGACGGATTTGAGCTCGACCGTGTCGTCATCCGTGACGACCCAGACCTGCGGCGTATCGCCCGTCTGGTAGATGGCGGAAAGCGGCAGCACGGCCCCCGGTGCCGGCGCACCGGCATCCGCCAGGGTCACGCTTGCCGTCATGCCGAGCTGCATGCCTTCAGGCGGCTGCGGCACGGAGACGCGCACCTTGTACGTGCGGGAAGCACTGTCCGCCATCGGCGAGATTTCGCGGATCACGCCGTCAGCCGTCGTGGAGAGCGCCCAGAAGGAAACCGTGGCCGGCATGCCTGTCTGGATGCCCTGAATGCGGTTTTCCGGCACGTTGATCTCAATCTCGAGCTCGCCGGTCTGCACGAGCGTCATGACAGTCTGTCCGGCGGCGACCACCTGGCCTTCCTCCGCCGTAACCTGGGAGATGACGCCATCCGCGCCGGCCGTCAGATTCGTATAGCCCACGGCGTTATGCCCTTGGGCAGCGGCCGCGAGAGCCTGCTGATACGTGGCAAACGCCGCATCGTAATTGGCCTGATACTGGTCGAGCACGGACGCCGCGACGGCGTCTTCCTGATAGAGTTCGCTGTAGCGGGCTAAATTACGCTGAGCCAGATCGAGCTGTGCGCGGGCCTGCGATACCTGCGCATCGCCCTCATTGGCCTTCTGCACAACATCCTTGGCATTGATGACCATGAGTACATCGCCGGCGCTGACCCGGCTGCCCGCCTGGACATTGCGCGCGAGAATCTGCCCGCCGACCTGGAAGGAAAGGTTTGTCTCATAGCGGCCGCGCACGGTACCTGAGTACGTGTCCTGATTGTTTTCCGTGCCGCTGCCGGCCTGCTGGGTCTTGACGAGCGGCGCCTTGTCCGCTTGCTTGGCGTCTTTGCCGCAGCCCGTCAGCAGTGCGCAGGCCATGGCCAGCAGGAGCAGCAGGATGATTCCCTTATTTTTTCCCAACATGTTTCCCTCCAATCGGATGGTCAGCCGGTATATCCTTGGCCAGCTGCGGGATATCCGCGCTGCAGGCCCGCGCCACGAGGCGGTCGAGCCCGCGCACGATCGTATCGACTTCCGCAGGGTCCATGCCCTCCACGAGGTAATCGACCCAGCGCTGGATGATATTGCGCAGGTACGTGTGCTGCTCACGGCCATAATCCGTCAGATAGACGTGCTTGGCCCGCTTGTCGTTCGGGTCCTGTTCACGGTAGATGAGGCCCTTCTGCTGCAGCATGTTCATCGTGCGCGTCACGACGGCCTTGTCAAGATACAGCATCGCCGCCAGCTCATCCTGGCGCGCGCCCTCATGGTCGAAGATGCGCAGCAGCATGACGTTTTCGGAATACGTCAGTTTCAGTTTGGCGCTGGCCTCAACGACAAAAATCTGAGAACGCCGGTGCAACACCGAGAACCAACGCCCGATATTGATATACTCATCCATGATAATTCCTCCCCTCAAAAGCATGCATCCACCTATCCCCTGGCAGATTTTCATTGCTCTCTCTTCGATTAAGTTGATTTAATCAATTATCATACATGCCCATTGTAGCATATTGGAACACCATGTTCAACAGAAATACGGTATACATAAAGAAATGTCATGTATTTTGCGACGCTTAACGTGTATAATGGAAACACTAGCATCGAAACAAGAAAGGGGACCTTTCATGCCTTACCCAAGAGTCGGACACATCAATTTCCTGAATGTACTGCCGCTTTCCTGGAGCTACGCACACGGCGCGGACCGGGAACTTGCGATCACGCGTGGCGTGCCCGCCGTGCTCAATAACGACATCATCAATCACCGCCTCGATGTCAGCAATGTCTCGTCCATCGTCTACGCCCGTCAGAGCGAGGAGCTCGTCGTACTGCCGGATGTCTGCGTCTCGACGGATGGCGACGTCGAAAGCATCCTTCTGGTTTCACGCAAGCCGATTGAAGAACTCCAGGATGACAAGCTCATCCTCACGGCCAAATCCGCCACGTCGCACTGTCTGCTCAAGATCATCCTGCGCCTCGGGTACGGTGCCATCCCCAATTATTATGTGCGCCACATCACCCCTGAGGACCCGATTCCCGAGGACGCGACGGGCTCGCTGCTCATCGGCGACGATGCGCTCTGGCTCTACTACCACCAGCAGCCTGGCTATTACTACTACGACCTGGGCCGTGAGTGGAAGAAGCTCACGGGCAAGAAAATGGTCTATGCGCTCTGGGTGGCCAGCAGGAAATTCGCCGAAGAATCCCCCGAACTCCTGCAGCTCGTTTACGACCGCATCCACCATGCCTTCGCCACGGGCCTGACCCATAAAAAAGAGGCCATCGAAGCCGTACTGCCGCATAAGCCGTTTACCTACGAACAGCTCGATCATTATCTCGGTCCCACGATCCGCTGGGAACTGACCGACGAGTATCTCGACGGGCTCAAGACCTTCTACCGGCTCGCACACGAGATGAACCTCATCGACCATGTGCCGGAGATCCGCTTGGCACACGTACGCCGCTGATACCAGCTGCCTCAGCCAACAAAACAAAACGGGTGAACTCACTTGCCGATTGTGAGTTCACCCGTTTTTTTATTTATGCCTCTGTCTTCGCGTGCAGCAGCTTGGCCTTGACGATGCGACGCACCGATTCATTGATGCGGTCTTCCGAAATCGTGCCGTCCTTCACGGCATCCAGCAGGCCGAGGTAAACATCCGTCTCATGCTCGTACTCGTGGCAGACCATGACGACATCGGCACCGGCTGTCACGGCACGCACGCCGAGTTCACGGAAGCTGTAATGCTTCGCGAGCGCCCCCATCTCCGTGTCATCCGTGATGATGAGGCCGCGGTAGCCGAGCTCGCCGCGCAGAAGATCCGTCTGGATGGCCTTCGAAAGGCTGGCCGGATTCTCGGCATCGTAGGCCGGATAGCGCAGATGCGAGACGAGGATGAAATAATCCTCGGGCTGGCGTTCATCGATGATGGCCTTGAACGGCAGGAGGTCACGCTTCTCGAGCTCCTCCTTCGAAGCCGCGATCGTGGAAATGTCCTGATGCGAGTCCACCGTGCCGCGGCCGATGCCCGGAAAATGCTTGAGGGCATACATCATGCGGTTCTTCTCATAGCCCTGGGACGCCGCCTGCACGAACTTGGTCGTCTGCTCGCCGTCAGGACCGAAGGAGCGCGCATCGCTGTCGACATCGGCCACCGGCGCGAAATTGACGTTGAAGCCCAGATTCTTGAGTGCCACGGCCGTCTTGTCTGCCGAATCCTCTGCCTTCGTCACTTCGCCGGTCTGGCCGATTTCCCGCTGCGACGGCGGCGGCGTCAGGAAGCTCTTGCCGCGCACCACGTCGCCGCCCTCCTCATCGACGCCGATGAAAAGCGGTACCTTCTGCTCGGCCTGCGCCTGCAGATCGGCAATAAGCTTCTTCGTCTGCTCAGATGACTCCATGTTGCGGTCAAACAGGATGACGCCGCCCATATGGTACTGATGCAGCATGTAGAGGCTGTCATCGTTGACGTCCGTACCCTTGACGCCAATCATGACCATCTGCCCAACTTTCTCCGTCAGCGACATCGAAGCAACGATATCATCGACCTGCTCGTCAAGCGTCTTTTCTTTCGCTGCCTGTCCCTGCTCTCCGGCAGAAGTACCACAGCCTGCCAAGAGTACTGTCATCCCCACAATAGCAGCGAATAATACTCCTAAAAATTTCTTTCGCTTCCGCATCATCCAGTCCACCCTCTCTGCGATTCATCACCCCTGCTCCGATGTCCCTGCCAGCGTGTCACCCACAAAATGGAACGAAGCCGTCATGAGCGTCAGAGAAGACATGATCGTCTCTTCCTCAGACGGCACTTCCAGTCCGCCCATTGCCTCGCGCAGAGCTTTCATCTGCAGAGGCGTCTGGTCGAGCAGCGGATAGATGCTGCCAATATAAATCATGATCGTGATACAGAAATGGCAGAATGCCTCGTCCGGCGTATCCGGGCACTGTTCATGCAGGATGACATCAAATGTCGGGAACGCTTCATACATGATGCGTTTATAGACCAGGATATTCTCATACCGCGAATTTTGCTCCAGCATAATATGAAGAGAAAACAGCAGCAGCAGGTTCTTATGTGTCAGCAGATGCGTGGCAAGACGATGACAGAACTCGTGCTGGGTGACATATTCTCCCTTGGGAAACATCTGCTTGATCTGTTCGTAAAACTCTTTGACATGAATGCCGAGCAAATCGAGCAGGACTTCATCTCTCGACCGATAATAGGTGTAGATGGTCTGACGCGTAAAAGAAATTTTCATGGCGATCGTCGAGAACGTCACCATCTCCAGTCCGCCCTCCACGAAGAGGTCCCAGGCAGCATCGAGGATTTCCTGCCGCCGTTCTTGAATCTGTTCCGCTTTGCGTGCACGTTGAAATGACATAACATTCCTTCTTTACTAACATAAAATTACATCTATCATTATAGTATAGAACGACCTCTTGAACAAGGTTTCCTGCCATGCATCGACGTGGCATTCTGTTCAAATAGCAGACGTTTCGCAAACTAATAGTTGACATTTAGCAAATTACATATTACTATAACATTAACAGCGTGATACAGGTTAAAAATCACCCATCACTAAATTGCCAGTAAGAGGCAAAACTCGTGAACACATCTTCTTTTCTTTCCCTCATGTCGTTCACGAGGCGCTTCTTCTCTCATAACCATTCTTACTATTTTCTATGCATTTGCTCCTGGATTTTTCCAGGAGCTCTTTTTTGTCTGGCCATCCGGCACAGACAGGATTATTAAAAATTCAATACAATCTATAATATAAATCTAATCGTTTAATAATGGACACTTTGCAAACTATGGATTAAGATAAGCTTAGTAGGATGTTCAAAAGAAGACCAAGGAAACATGGACACTTGCGAATGCTTTTGAATCTCCTGCAAAACTAACCGTTTTATCTTTATTTTAGGAGGAGATTCTCATGAAAAAGACTCTCGTATCTGCTTTGACGACGGCTCTCGTCGTCGGCGCTGCTTCCACGACGTTTGCAGCTGCCAACCCGTTCTCCGATGTACCGGCTGACCACTGGGCATACGATGCTGTATCCCAGCTCGCAGCTGACGGCGTCATCGAAGGCTATGGCGACACGACGTTCCGTGGCAACCAGAACATCACGCGTTATGAGATGGCTCAGATGATCGCCAAGGCTATGGCCAAGAGCGATGTCTCCGCTGCTGATAAGGCCCTCATCGACAAACTCGCTGCTGAGTTCTCCGATGAGCTCAACAACCTCGGCGTCCGCGTCAGCAACCTCGAGCGCAATGCCGACATGGTAAAATGGAATGGCCAGGCACGTTACACGTACCGCAGCCTGCGCGCTGAGGATGCAAACAAAGACGGCCACAAGAACCGCAAGAACTCCGATAAGCTGCTGTTCCGTCTCGAGCCGTCCGCTGAGGTCAACAGCAACTGGCATGTAAACGCCCGTCTCGATGCCACGACGGAGATGTCCGACGATAAAGGCTCGGGCACTAACCATGATGAAGATCAGGTTAAACTGCAGCGTATCTACGCACAGGGCAACTACGGCAACTTCCAGACGCAGCTCGGTAAGTTCGGCCTCTACACGCCGGAGCAGGGCCTTGTCTTCGACGATGAGATGTCCGGTGCCAACGTATCGTTCGGCAAAGACCTCAAGGCTACGATCTATGCCGGCCGCATCGATGTCAGCGATGACAAGGGCCTCTACAACGGCCTGAAGAAGGATGATGCCGCCAACATGCAGGGCATCACGCTGCAGTATGCATCCCCGGCCAGCAAGTGGACCGGCGGCGCTGCTTACTATCATCTGAATTCTGACGCATTCAAGAAGGTATATGAGGAAGGCGCTAAAGCAGTTGGACTGAACGACAACGATCCGTACACGAACAGCAACGACGAGGATAACGCCAACATCTGGTCCGCAAACCTCGGCTACAACTTCGATGGCACGAGCCGCCTGTTCGCCGCTTATGCCAACAACACCTCGGCTGACAACCTCGACAAGTCCTGGCAGGTCCTCTACAACTACAAGGGTGCTCAGGCTGAGAACAAGGGCACGTGGGGCGCTTATGCCGCTTACCGTTACCTCGGTACCTACACCTCCATCTTCGGCACGGAAGATGCTCAGGTAGTCGGTGCCAAGGGCTGGGAAGTCGGTGCCAACTACGCTCCGTTCCGCAACGTAGTCGCTACGGCCAAGTACTTCAACGGCAAAGGCATTGATTCCGACCGCGATGTAGATACGCTCTGGGGTCGTGTCCAGTTCTTCTTCTGATTTGACAAATATCTGATCAGACATACAAAGTCCCCCGGACATCGGATGGAAACTCCGATGTCCGGGGGACTTTTTTATTTCGATGAATCGCTTATTTAAAGAACATCGCGTAATATCCCGCCGCGAAGATGTAGAGCACGACGAGCGGCAGGATCCAGGTCACGTAGAAGCGGATCCATTTCGGGAACTTCATGCCGTAGCCCGTATCGGCTTCCTTGATGAAGTTATCCCAGCCCCAGCCGTAGCGACTCGTGCAGAACGCCAGGTAGACGAGACTGCCGAGCGGCAACAGGTTGTTGCTGACGAGGAAGTCCTCGAGGCTCAGTACGTTGGAGCCCGGCCCGAACGGCGTAAAGCCGCTCCAGAGGTTGAAGCCCAGTACGCAGGGCAGCGAGAGCAGGATGATGACGAGGATACCCCAGCGGATGATGACCTTGCGGTCCTTGCGCAAAAGCTCCAAGAAACAGCAGATGAGGTTCTCAAAGACGGCGATGACCGTGGACATGGACGCGAACGCCATGAACAGGAAGAACAGTGCGCCCCAGAGATGACCGAAGGCCATATGGTTGAAGACATTCGGCAGGGTCACGAACAGGAGGTTCGGGCCGCTGCCGGGGTTGACGCCATAGCTGAAGCAGGCCGGGAAGATGATGAGGCCGGCCATGATGGCGACGAACGTGTCGAGGATGATGACCCAGACGGCCTCGCCCGTCAGGCGCTTCGACTTGCCGATGTAGCTGCCGAAGATGGCCAGGGCGCCGATGCCGAGGCTCAGCGTGAAGAATGCCTGCCCCATGGCCGCAAAGACGACTTCCTGTACGCCGTATTCCATGACCTTGTTGAAATCCGGATACAGATAATACTTGAGGCCAATCTCGCTGTTCGGCAGCATGATGGAATTGACGACGAGCACGGCCATCAGCAGGAACAGGCAGAGCATCATCCACTTCGTGATGCGCTCGACGCCGGCCTCAACGCCGAGGTAGCAGACGCCGCCGCAGAGCAGCACGACGAGAATCATGCAGCCGGCCATCGTGACGGGGTCGGCCAAGAGGCCGCCGAAGACGGCACCGACGCCGTCAGCATCGAGCCCGTCAAAGGCCCCCGTAGCCATCTTGTAAAGATAGTAGAACATCCAGCCGGAAACCGTCGTGTAGAACATCATGAGCAGCAGATTGCCCGCGATGGCTCCGTACTTGTACCAGTGCCATTTCGTTCCCTTCGGTTCCAGCACGTCGAAGGACATTGCGGCGCTGCGCACGCTCGCGCGGCCGACGGCAAACTCCGCGACCATGATGGGCAGGCCGAGGATGGCCAGGAATACCAGATAAATCAAAACGAATGATGCGCCGCCATAAAGTCCCGTGATATAGGGGAAGCGCCAAACATTACCGAGTCCGATGGCACAACCGGCCGATACCAGGATAAAGCCGAGCCGTGTCGAGAAACTCCCGCGTGATTCCAAATTTCTCCCTCCATTTATAAGAAATACTTTTTTTACTGCCGGCCACCCTTACAACGATACAAAGTGACCAGTGTATACCTATTCATCTTACTCTACCAGATGATTTTTGTCCAGTCAGCAAAGCCCCGTGGATGCTCTTCAGACACGAAAAGGGCCGCGGGCGCCAAGCTGTATGACTTGGTGCCGCAGCCCTTATGGTCTGTCAGATTATGGACAAGCCCACAAATCAAAGTACCTTCTGCAGGTAAGCCTTGATCTCGTCGCCATCCTCCATGGCCATGACTTCGCCAAGGATTTCCTTGGCCTTGACGGAGCTGATGGAGCGGATCTTCTCCTTGACGCGCGGGATGGACGGTGCGCTCATCGAAAGCTCGCTGATGCCCATAGCCATGAGCAGGACAGCTGCATTCGGGTCCGAAGCCATCTCGCCGCACATGCCGGCCCAGATGCCGTTCTCGCGAGCGCTCGTGATCGTGCGCTGAACGAGGCGCAGCACAGCCGGGTTGAAGTGGTTGTAGAGATAGGAGATGTTCGCGTTGCCGCGGTCAACGGCCAGCGTGTACTGGACGAGGTCGTTCGTGCCGATGGAGAAGAAGTCAACGTACTTGGCGAGTACCGGCGTCATGATGGCAGCAGCCGGTGTCTCGACCATGATGCCCACCTGGACATCATCGGAGTATGCCTTGCCCTCATGCGTCAGCTCGAGTTTGGCTTCCTCGATGAACTCCTTGACCTTCTTGAACTCCGCCACGTTGATGATCATCGGGACCATGATGGCAGCCTTGCCGTAAACACCGGCGCGCAGGATGGCCTTGAGCTGCGGCAGGAAGAGGTCGCGGCGCTGCAGGCTGATGCGGACAGCACGGTAGCCGAGGAACGGATTCTCCTCCGTCGGGATGTTGAGGTACGGCAGCGGCTTGTCACCGCCGATATCCATCGTGCGAATGACGCAGAGCTTGCCCTGGCATTTCTCAACAGCTTCCTTGTAAGCCTTGAACTGGTCTTCCTCCGTCGGGATTTCCTGACGGCCCATGAAGACGAACTCGGAACGGAACAGGCCGACGCCCTCTGCACCGTAGTTCAGAGCATTGTCGACATCCATGTGCGTGCCGATGTTGGCCATGAGATCAACTTTGACGCCATCCGTCGTGACTGCCTGCAGATCTTTGAGAGCTGCGTAATGAGCAGCGAGTTCCTTCTGCTTGATAATCTTCTCATCGTAGCTCGAAATCTCCTCAGCCGTCGGATTGATGACGATGACGCCGCGCTCACCATCCATGATAACATGATCGCCATCTGCAATCTTGTCGATGCGGTCCTCTTTGTTGAGGCCGACGATCGTCGGAATGGCACGGGCCTTGGCGATGATGACGGCATGTGCCGTCGTGCTGCCGGAGCCCAGGAGTACACCGGCGATCTTTTCCGTTTCCATGCCGGCGATAACCGACGGCTCGATCTCACGACCGCAGAGAATGACCTTCTCGTCGCCGATTTCCGGTTCCTTGACGCCGAGGATGTACTTGGCAACGCGCTTGCCGACATCGCGCAGGTCAACGGCACGGGCAGCGAAATACTCGTCGTCCATCTGCTCGAACATCTGAGCCTGTTCCTCAGCTGCCTTGAGCACGCCCTGCGGAGCATTGCCGAGCTCATCGATCTTGGCGAGGATGTTGTCGCTCATCATCGGATCCTGCACCATCATGCGATGTGCTTCCATGATGGCAGCCTGTTCCATCATGTCCTGCTTCTTGAGCTTCTCGATGCTCTCGCGCAGCACTTCCGCAACAGCCGTCAGAGCATCTTTGGCCTTTTTCTTTTCCGTCTCTTTGTCTTCCGGCTCATAGTTCACCAGATAACCGTCCAGATTCTGGCCTGCGAGCATGATCTTGCCCATCGCGATACCGGAAATGACACCTTTGCCACGAATAGTTTCTGACATTTTCCTTTTCCCCCTGAAAAATAGCCTTCCACCGGGTCCGGAGGAAGGCCACCCACTTTTTGTTGCCGAACGGATTATTCTTCGCCGAACTTGGAAGCGATGAGATCCTTCAGAGCCTTGACTGCTTCAGCCTCATCCGGGCCGTCTGCGATGATCGTGACTTCCGTGCCCTTTACGAGGCCCATGCTCATGATCATGAGGATGCTCTTGGCATCGATCGTCTTGCCTTTAGCCTGGAGCTGAACCTTGGACTTGAACTTCGTAGCCGTCTGAACGAAGATGGAAGCCGGGCGGGCATGGATACCAGTCTTGTTTTCAATCGTGATCGTTTCCTGAGTCATTACAATCTCTCCAATCTTAAAAATGTAACACCTAAAACCTGAATGTTTCCCAACCTGTTCCAACAGGTCTATAATCAGCACTTATAATTATTGCAAGACGCGTGCCAACTTCTTTATACTGCTGGACAGATTATTTTATTTTTGCCCTAAACCCTTGTGGCAGAAGGGCTCAAGGGGAAAAATCTTTTTTCGTCTTTGGTATTGTTCCAATTTTATCCCAAACGTTTCGCTTGCGGTTATGGTAAAATTTACCAAAATCAAGATTTTTGTTGGTAATCTTTTCCTACGGTTGGTAATTTATACCAAGCCGTATTTCCGCGCCTTGGCGGCCACGGTCTTGTGGCTGATGCGCAGGAGTTTTCCCGCCGCATTGAAGCTGTTGCACTGGCGCAGAGCATTGGCGATGATCTGCTTCTCGTATTCCTCCCAGGGCAGGATCGTGTCGTCAGCGATGTTCTGGACTTCGCGCCCGGCGATCTCACCCTTGATGTAGGAAGGCAGCACGGCTTCGTTGATCTCTTCGGTATCCATGAGTGTAATCACGCGCTCGATGACGTTCTCGAGCTCGCGCACATTGCCGGGCCAGCGGTAATGCATGAGCATGCGCATGGCCTCCGGCGTGATGCCGCGCACGCGCTTCTGCGCCTCCGAGCTGATCTTCTCGATGAAGTGCTCGACGAGCAGCGGGATATCCTCCACGCGGTCACGCAGCGGCGGTAGCAGGATGGGAATGACGTTGAGCCGGTAGTAGAGGTCGTCGCGGAACTCCCCGGCCTTTACCATTTCCTCGAGGTTGCGGTTCGTGGCCGCAATGATGCGCACATCGACATGGATGGTTTCCTCGCCGCCCACGCGGTCAAATTCCTTCTGCTGGATGACGCGCAGCAGCTTGACCTGCATGTTCTTGTCGAGATCGCCGATCTCGTCGAGGAAAATTGTCCCGTGATTCGCGAGCTCAAACTTGCCGAGCTTGCGGCGCACGGCTCCCGTGAAGGCGCCCTTTTCATGACCGAAGAGCTCGGATTCGAGCAAGGCTCCCGGGATGGCCCCGCAGTTGACACGGATGAACGGGCCGCGGCGGCGCGAGCTCGCATAGTGGATGCCCTCGGCGATGACCTCTTTGCCCGTGCCGCTCTCGCCGCGCACGAGCACATTGGCACCGGAATCCGCGGCCTTGGACGCCAGGGCCAGCACATCGATGACCTTGCCGCTCTTGCCGATGTAATTGGAGAAAGCCTGCGCCGTCTTCTTCGTGCGCAGGAGTTCCTGCTCGAGGTATTCCGCCTTGGCCGATACCTGGCTCAGGCGTTCCATCAGAGTCTGGATTTCCGTGATATCCTTGATGACCGAGACGACGCCGGCAATCTCCCCGTCGACAAACAGCGGGTTGACGTTCGCGACAACGGTCGTGCCATCTTTCTTGTGGCTGATGCTGCCGATGCGCGCCACGCCCGAGCGCAGTACGCCCGAGCGGTTGCCGTTCGGAGCCGTCTCAAAGACGTTCTGCCCGATGACCATTTCCGGCGTCTTGTGCACGATGCGCAGGTAGGAGGGATTGACGTATGTGATCTCTCCCGTGCGGTCCACGACGCAGATGCCGTCCTGCACGGCCTCCAGGATCAGCTGCAGGCGTTCCTGGATCAGTGCGTTCTCATGCAGCAGCTTGTCCACGCCGTGGATTTCCGCCGCCTCATGCATCTCGAAATCACCTTCGAGGAAACGCACCATCTCAAGCACAGCCTGCCGGCCGTTGTCACCTTCGGCCGAGACAAAGACCGAGTCGCCGCGGTTGACCTTGAGCGCGATGAGCTTCATGAGGCTGTGCATCTCACAGCGCTCACTGCGCTCGCTGCGCAGGAACAGATGGCAGTCGTAGCGCTTCGACAGTTCCTGCGCCCGCTGCACGATCATGGCCGCCACGCGGGCATGGATGCCGCCCTCATCATGGATGACGGCTTCCTTTTCGTATATCATGGTAATCGTCCTTTCTGATAGTTTCTATTATACTATAAAACGATACCAAAATCTTCTCCCATCGCGCAGAAATCAGATTTTCTCTTTCGAATACGAACGATCAAAATCGAATACATTACCATGCCAGCGATCCCATTTGCATACAGTCAGATTCACATCATAGACAAATATTCGAGAAAAACAAAAAAGATGTTGACAAGTTTACATAGCAGCGTTATGATAAGACACGTAATCAAGAACAACAGTCCTTACATCAAAAACAGCCGATGACAGGAAAGAGTAAGTTTCCCACGCTGATGCATAGCGAGCCGGGTATGGTGAAAGCCGGAGATGAGCAGGAAGCCGAAAATCATCCTCGAGGTATGGCGCTGAACCAAAAGTAAGCGGCCACGACTGCTCCCCGTTACAGGAGCCGCGTATGATGGTACGTCGTGAATCGAATACCTGAGTACGTCAGAGCGTCGTGCTTTTGCACGAAACTTGGGTGGTAACGCGGAAATCAAATCCGTCCCTTTCAAAGGGACGGATTTTTTATTTTCAGCAAAAGCTTTTATTCTTTCTATTTTCCCTGGAGGTATCATTATGGAACACGCAGCAAACGTTGATTTCGCACGACTGAAACGGGCACGTGACTGGCGCATCATCCTGCCGGTCTTCCTCGTCTCAATCATCGCCTGCATTGATCGCGTCAATCTCGCGTATGCCAAGCTCACGATGACAGCCGATCTGCCGTGGATAACGCCGGAAGTCTTCGGCATGGGCGCCGGCATCTTCTTTGTCGGCTATCTGATTTTCGAGATCCCGGGCTCACTCGTAGCCTCCCATTTCTCCGCAACGAAATGGATCTCGCGCATCATGTTCACCTGGGGCCTTGTCTGCATCTTCATGGCCTTCGTGACGACGGAGTTCCAATTCTTTCTCTGCCGGTTCCTGCTGGGCGCCTCGGAAGCCAGCCTCTACCCCGTCATCTACTCGGTGCTCTTCCCGCGCTGGTTCACGGCAGGTGAAAGAGCGCGCGCCACGAGCCTCATGCTGACGTCGCTGCTGCTCTCGAACATCATCGGTGCACCGCTTGCCGGCGTACTGCTTGAAAGCTCCTTCTTCGGCATGCACGGCTGGCAGGAACTCTTCATCCTCGAAGCCATCCCGGCTCTCGCCTTCGCTGTTTTCTTCTTCTTCTGCGTCAAGGATCGTCCGGACCAAGTTGGCTGGCTCACGGATGCTGAAAAGGAATATCTGACGGACAACTTCAAGAAAGAACAGGCTGCCATGCAGGCCCGCAAGAAATACACGGTTCTCCAGGCCTTCCATGATCCGAAAGTCCTCAAGCTCTGCCTCATCTATTTCCTCTGGGTCGTTGGTTTCTGGGGCTTCTACTTCTGGATGCCGACTGTTCTCAAGGAACTTTCCGGCCTCTCCACTTCCCTGCTCGGCGGTGCAATCGCCATCCCGATGACGGCGGCTCTCATCGTGCAGCTCATCATCAGTAAGACAGCTACGAAGACGGGCGATAAGGTCTGGCATGTAGCCGGCACGCTCTTCGTCGGTGCTGTTGGCCTCGGCCTCTCCCCGTTCGCTCAGAGCCTGCCTGTCGCACTCGCACTCGTCTGCCTCTCCGCTATCGGCATCCACGCCGCCATGGGCGTCTGGTGGACAATCCCGACGACGTTCCTCACGGGTCCTGCGGCTGCTGGTTCCGTCGCTCTCATCAATTCCTGCGGCAATCTCGGCGGCTGGGTCGGACCGAACATGATGGCCTGGGTCAAAGTCAACACGGGTTCCTTCGCTGCCGGCTACTACATCATGGGTGCGGCAATGCTCGTCTCCGGCCTGCTCGTGCTGACCATCCAGTACAAGCTCAACGGCCAGCGCAAGGATGTCTTCGCTGCAGAAAAAGTCCAGTCTGAAAACGCCAAGCTCGAAGCCGAGGCGTAATGTTTCCTCATGAACTTGCGGTTCACCTGACAGGTGAGCCGCTTTTTCTATGCGGCATGGCATAATAATACCCCTCAGACAGGACAGTCTATTTGGAGGCTGTCCTATCTGAGGGGTATCGTATTGTTTTTTAAGTATCTTTATAACAGATTCTTATTGACTTTGACGACGACCTTGCGGACTGTCATCGGCTTGCCCGATGCGCAGGCCGGGCGATGTACATCCTCGGGGAAGAAAATGCTGAAGCAGCCGGGGCGCGCCTCGATGAAGCTCTCGTTCTCCACTTCCTTGTAGAAGATCAGGTCGCGTTCATCAAAACGCTCTGCCACTTCGTAATTGCCCGTATCCGGCGTGAAGCCCAGCTTCTCCTGTCCGGAAGCCAGGAACTGCACATCGACAAATTTCTCATGAACTTCGGGGCGCTGCTCCTCAACAGGCTTCGTCTCTGCATCAAAGACCTGTGCATAGATGTCCTTGCCCTGAATCTCATAGACGCCCGGCGCCATCTTCGTGAAGTCATGGGCTTTCAGATAGTCAAGAGCCTTCTCGATGGCCGCTGGAAAGGCAACGCTTCTCTTATTTACACCGATTGATGAAAAAATCATGCTATCAATCCTCCCACCTCATTTTAACAGATGCTGGCGCAGGGCCGCAATACCGCGGATATCGTCTGGAGTCGTGCGGCAGCAGCCGCCAATGAGGCGCGCGCCGGCCTCGTACCACTGGCGCACATAGCCGTGATACGGCACCTCGCTGCCATGCCAGGTCTTGGTCACGGCATCGTACGTCTCACCCGTATTCGGATAGACGACGACGGGCTTGGCCGTATGCGCATGGATGCGCTTGACCAGCGATGCCACATACTGCGGCGCCGTGCAGTTGACACCGATGGCAGCCACCTGCGGGTTCTTGTCAAGCAGCCGCGCACAATCCGCCACATCATCGCCGCCGCACGTATGCATTTCATCGGCACAGGAGAAGGATACCCAGGCATCGGCTTCCGGATGATGCTTGAGGTCATCGAGCACGGCGAGGGCTTCTTCGAGCAGCGGCATTGTCTCAACGGCAAGGATATCGGGCTTGGCCCCGACGAGCAGGCTCAGCCGCTCGGCATGAAAGTCAGCGAGTTCCGCACGGCTCGCGCGGTAATCGCCGCGATACTCCGAGCCATCGGCCAGATAAGCCCCGTAAGGGCCGACGGAAGCAGCCGCGAGCGGCCGCGGGCGATCCTTGCCTACAGGCTGCGTCTGCAGGAAGATGTCCCGCGCCTGCTGCACGAGCTGTACGGAGCGCACGATGAGCTCCTTTGCCTGCTCACGCGTGAAGCCCTTCTTCTCAAAGCCTTCGACCGTCGCCTGATAGCTCGCACTCGTCGAGACGTCGGCGCCGGCCGCATAGTAATCGTAATGGACATCCCGGACGAGCTCAGGCTGCTCAAACAGTGCCTTGGCCGACCAGAGCGCATCATTCGTATCGAAGCCGCGCCGCGCGAGCTCCGTACCAAAAGCACCGTCAAGCACGATCAGAGGATACTTCTGCAGATACGATTCAAGCACATTCATTCGTCCCATCTCCTTCCCCACCTATCGTCATTCATCCTGAAGCAGTTCGGCTGGCGGCTCCTTGCCGAACCATTTCTTGTAGATTTCCGTGAATTTGCCGTTCTTTTTGATCTTGGCCAGGCCATCATCAATCTTGTTGAGCAATTCCGCATTGCCCTTGAGTACGGCAATGCCGAGGTCCTCGCGCGTCAGGGCGAGTTCTGCCGTGCGCACTCCCTGCCCACCCGTATGGCTGACATAGTATTCATTCGTCGGGATATCGTTGATGACGGCATCAACGCCGCCGTTCTGCACCTCGAGAAAGGCCTCATTGATGGCATTGAACACGCGGACATTCGCTCCCGGGATCTTGCGGGCAGCCTCCTCACCGGTCGAACCAATGGAAACGCCGAGCGTCTTGCCCTCGAGGTCCTTGGCCGTATGGATCGTATCGTTGTCCGCCTTGACCACGGCACCGAGGCCGGCAATGTAGTAACGCTTCGAAAAATCGACATTCTGACGTCGTTCGTCCGTGATCGTGATATCATTGATGGCCACATCGATATCATGTGACTGCAAAGCCGGGATCAGGCCATCGAAGGAACGGTTGCTGATCTGGACCTCAAAGCCTTCCTGCTCACCGATGGCGCGGATGATGTCGACATCGTAACCGACGTAATCCTGCGTGTCCTGATCCTGTGAGCCAAACGGCGGATAACTCGCATCCATGCCCACGCGCAGGACCTGCTTGCCGGAAGACGCATCCGAACCCGCATTACCGCCGCATCCCGCCACCAAGACTCCCGCCAGGAGCAACACTCCCAGCAAAGCAAACCATCGTTTCATATCGCACGCACCTTCCCGTTTCTATCGTCAGCAATCATGTAACTATGTAAACACTTACGATCAGTCTACCTTACAAAAGTATACTTTGTCAATATGTTTTCCTGTATATTCTAAATCCATCCTATTTATGTTCTAAAAAAAGTCCCTGCGAACATTTGCAGGGACTTTTTAGAAATAACATATGCAGTTTAAAGAGCTGCGACGAGGGATTGGCCGAGGGCTTCGCAATTGGCGAGGTCTTCGTCGGAAGGAGAATTCTCAACGGCCAGGCCGTCGCCTACGAGTTTGGCACCGTCGCCGCGCGCGCGCTCGGCCCACTCCTCCATCCAGGCACCGCCGCCCCAGCCGTAGGAGCCGAACAGGCCGACGGGAACGCCAGAGAGCTTATCCTCAACGGATGCAAAGAACGGCTCATAGGAACCTTCTTCAAGGACCTCATCGCCCATTGCCGGACAGCCGAACAGGAAGCCGTCGTATTCGCCGAACTTCTCTACCGGGAACGATTCGACCTCAAAAAGATCCACCGCAGCACCGGCTTTCTCTGCACCAGCCTTGACAGACTGCGCCATTTCCTCCGTATTGCCCGTACCGCTCCAATAGATGACTGCTACTTTGCTCATGGTAAAACCTCCTGTTTTGACTGTTTTCTACGAAATGGCCTGCACGAGATCCGGAAATGCACACCCCTTCTCAAGGCGGGAACAGAATTCCTCGCTGCAGCGGGCGTAACGCGCAAAGAGCGCTCTCGTTTCCTGTTCATTCGCGTAAACCTTCCAATAGCCACTATAACAAAAATTTTTTCCCTTGTATGTGATAAATCCTACAACATCTTCGACTGGGTAGTCGAGGAAGAGCCCGATTTCATGCGGAAAAGATTTTTGCAGGCGCATGCGGGCCTGCAGATGTTCGAGACAGCCTTGAAGGCTGCTCTCACGGGTATAGCCGTACTGCGCGAGCACGGCCCAGGCCGCTTCATCCTGCAGCCGCCGCCATAGCACAGCCGGGCGATAGAACAGCAGGAGCACGAATTCCTCACCCTCCACCACGCGGAAGACCTCAATGCCCTTGCAGTTCAGGCACGGTTCATACTCGGCCAGCAAAGCATCGAAGTCCTCAAAGGCGCTGCGGCGAAACGACAGCAGACAGGCTGCCTTGATACCGACAAACAACGGTGCTGCATGAAAGCCGAGCAGCTGCTCGAATCCTTTCCGCCCCAAAATTATCCCTCCTCAGCAAAAGCCAATCATCAGCCAGGATTTTCCCTGTTTGTATTATATTGCAAATAATTCTTATTTGCAATATATCGCGAGAAATTTTTCAGGAATGTGTGACAGGTGTCTAGGAGTCGAAGACATTTGATGATATAATGTTTCATATGGTGTATGGAATGTGCCAGCCTGTTATTGACAAGCCATTCTACATATGCTAGTATCAAAACATATAAAAATACTATGATTAGGAGGTAAGGCGCTATATGATTCAGCTGTCTCATATCGAAAAAACGTACGACAGCCCCTCAGGCCCGGTAAAAGCCCTCAAGGGCATCGACCTGACAATCGAGCGCGGTGAGATATACGGTATCATCGGCCTCAGCGGTGCAGGCAAGTCCACCCTGATCCGCTGCATCAACATGCTGGAACGCCCGACGGCCGGCAAGGTCATCGTGGATGGACAGGACATGACCGCCATGAGCGATAAGGAGCTGCGCAAGGCTCGCAAGAACATCGGCATGATCTTCCAGCATTTCAACCTGCTGAGCACATCCACGGTTTACGACAACATCGCGTTCCCGCTGCGCTTGTCGCACACGCCGGAAGCAGAAATCCGCAAGAAGGTGGAGCCCCTGCTGGAGCTCGTCGGACTTGCCGACAAAGCCCATCAGTATCCATCTCAGCTCTCGGGCGGCCAGAAGCAGCGCGTGGGCATCGCCAGAGCACTTGCGAGCGAGCCGAAGGTGCTGCTCTGCGACGAGGCCACGAGCGCCCTTGACCCGCAGACGACGCGATCCATTCTCGAACTCATCCAGAGCATCAACCGCAAGCTCTCGCTGACAGTCGTCGTCATCACGCATGAAATGCAGGTCATCAAGGATATCTGCGATAAGGTCGCCGTCATCGAGAACGGTGTCATCGCCGAGCAGGGCACGGTGCTTGAAGTCTTCACGAACCCGCAGCAGCCCATCACGAAGGAATTCATCAGCGTGCTGCTCTCAAATGAACTGCCGACGGCCTTCCGCGGCGGCGCCATCTCGAAGGTGCCGGTCCCCGGCGCTTACCTGCTGCTGCGCCTGACCTTCATCGGTGAATCAGCCGACGATCCGGTACTTGCGGGCATGATCCGCAAATTCCCGGAAATCGAGGTCACAATGCTCTTCGGCAATCTCGACCAGATCAAGAATACGCCGTTCGGACGCATGATCATCGGCATCACGGGGCCGGAGGCAAAGGTCAGCGAAGCCATCGCCTACCTGCGCAGCAAAGATCTCAAGGAGGAGGTGATCGGTTATGTCCGCAGACATGATTCCACTGCTGAGTAAGGCACTCGGCGAGACGGTCTACATGGTCGTCGTCTCCATGATCGTCGCCACGGTCATCGGCGTGCCGCTCGGCGTGCTGCTGCATACGACGAGCAAGGGACAGATTCTCGAGTCCCCGGTGCTCAACCGCACGGTCGGAGCCGTCGTCAATGCCGTCCGCTCCATCCCGTTCATCATCCTGCTCGTCGCCATCATCCCGTTCACGCGACTGCTCGTCGGCACGGCCATCGGCACCACGGCGGCCATGGTACCACTTGTCATCGCGGCCATCCCGTTCATCGGGCGCCAGGTGGAAACGAGTCTCAAGGAAGTGCCGTTCGGCCTGATTGAGGCTGCTCAGTCCATGGGTGCGACGCCGGCTCAGATCATCTGGAAGGTATTGCTGCCCGAATCGATGTCCTCGATTGTCGCACAGCTCACGACCGTCATCATCAGCCTCGTCGGCGAATCGGCCATGGCTGGCGCTGTCGGCGGCGGCGGCCTCGGCGACCTCGCCATCCGTTACGGCTATCAGCGTTTCCGCCCGGAAATCATGCTGGCCACCGTCATCATCCTCATCGTACTCGTCCAGCTCGTCCAGTTCGTCGGCAACACGCTTGCCAAACGCCTGGACAAGAGATAAAAAAAAGGAGGAA
Source organism: Mitsuokella sp. AF21-1AC (assembly GCF_003458855.1). Taxonomy (NCBI): domain Bacteria; kingdom Bacillati; phylum Bacillota; class Negativicutes; order Selenomonadales; family Selenomonadaceae; genus Mitsuokella; species Mitsuokella sp. AF21-1AC. Next base: position 54,547 of record NZ_QRVW01000004.1, on the reverse strand, counting down.
ATCCATATGAAAAAAGTACTCGCACTCATCGCTGCGCTCGTCGTTGCGACGCTGGCATTCGCCGGCTGCGGCGGCAGCCAGTCCTCGTCGTCCTCTTCGTCGGGTGCTGCTCAGTCGAGCGGTGCCAAGACGCTGAAGGTCGGCGCCACGGCCGTCCCGCATGCCGAAATTCTCGAAGCTGCCAAGCCGCTGCTTGAGAAGGAAGGCATCACGCTTGATATCGTCGAATTCAACGACTATGTCCAGCCGAACCTCGCCCTCAACGACAAGGAGCTCGACGCCAACTTCTTCCAGCACGAGCCATATCTCAAGAACTTCATGGAAGAGCACAAGGATGTCAAGCTCGTGAATGCCGGCGGCATCCACATCGAGCCGATGGGCATCTACTCCAAGAAGGTCAAGGACCTCAAGGATCTCAAGGATGGCGCTACAATCTCCATCCCGAACGACCCGACGAACGGCGGCCGCGCACTGCTGCTGCTCCAGAAGGCCGGCCTGCTGAAGCTCAAGGACGGCGTCAACGAGAAGGCAACGCTGCAGGATATTGCCGAGAACCCGAAGAACTTCAAGTTCCAGGAAGTCGAAGCTGCCCAGGTGCCGCGTACGCTTGAAGATGTCGACGCTGCCGTCATCAACTCCAACTTCGCAATGCAGATTCCGCTCGATCCGACGAAGGATTCCCTCTTCATCGAGGACAGCACGAGCCCGTACGTCAACATCATCGCCGTACGCGAAGGTGACGAGAACCGTCCGGAAATCCAGGCTCTTATTAAGGTCCTGCACAGCCAGGAAATCAAGGATTTCATCAACAACAAATACAAAGGTGCTGTCGTTCCGGCTTTCTGAGCCGCAAATCAGCATACAGCAAAAGGCCCGTCCGGTGAGGACGGGCCTTTTGCTTGCCAAGAACGGCTTTATGTAGGATTTTAGAGGGGACTGATTATTTCTTCGGGATGACATTCCAGTTGTGATCGACAGCCGGCGTGATCGTACCCTTTTCCTGGATGTAGCGCGTGATCAGGCTGCGGACCTGGCCATCATCGCCGTAGAGCTTCATGGAGTCGAATACCACCTTCGGCTTGCGGCCATCCGTGTAGCCCATGGCTGCCATGTAACCGCTGCCGCCGTTCATGCGGTAATCGTTAATGGCCATCGTGAACGTATCGCTGTCCTTGACATCCCTGCCCTGATACTGGAGCTTCGTGATGCGGTGGCCGACCGGCTGATTCAAATCGATCGTGTAGTCGATGCCCTGGACCATATCGTAGTTGTAATCGGGGCTCGTGCCGTAGAACGAAGCGGCATGCTCCATGTACTTGCGCAGCTCGGCGCCGTTGATCTCGATGCCGAACAAGTAGTTCTCGTAGATGTAGAGGCCGGAAATCTCCTGCAGCGTGATGGGCCCTTTATCGATATCCTGGCTCGTATTCAAGGAAGCACTGGCCGAGAGCTGCGTGCCGGCATAATGGCGCTGCACGTCGTTGACAAAGTCGACGATGGCCGAATCCTGATGATTCGACTCTGCGCCGGCAAAGGTATCCGTCGCCTCACCGATGATCTGCTGCAGGGACTGCAGGGTCTTCTCATGCCATGGCTTTACCTGCTTGACGATGGCCGGGTCATCCTTTACGCCCTTGACGGAAATGGCCTGCGTCGTAACCTTCTCGACCTTCCACTTGCCATCGACCTTGTGGATCGTCAGATTGCTCTTGCCGACGAATTTGCCGTCCTTGCCGGATTCGACGACCGGCACACCGTTGATGACCGCATCGGCATACACCGTTCCATCCGGTCCCTTTACGCCGGATTTATTGTCGATGACAACATGATTATGGGCACAGATGAGGAGATCGAGATCCGGGCAGGCCTCGGCGATTGCGACGACCTGGTTCTCCACGGAGTTGCGGTCACCGCGCGGGACGCCGGAGTGCGTGACACCAATGATGATATCCGCGCCCTTGTCCTTGAGTTCCTTGACGTACTTCTGCATGACCGGCACCTGATCCTCGAAGCGGACACCAGCAAAATGCGCTGGAGCCTCAAAGTTCGGGATGGCCGGCGTATCCGTGCCGACGATGCCTACCTTGACATTCTCGCCATCAATCTTGACCGTCTTGATGAGATACGGGCGAACGCCGCTCCAGGTCTTGCCCGTCTTATCGTCGATGACGTTGGCACCGAGCACGTTCTTGTTCTTGCCGATTGCCTTCTTGAGATAGTCGAGGCCGAAATTGAACTCATGGTTGCCGAGCTCAATGGCATCATAGCCGATCTGGTTGAACGCGACAAACATCGGATGCTGGCCAGCCTTCCACTCATCCGGGTGCTGAACCATGTACGTATCGAGCGGCGTGCCCTGCAGAATATCACCGCCATCAATGCAGAGGATTGCGTCGTCCTTGCCCTTCTGCGCGCGTGCCTCATTGATGATCGTGCTGATCTTGGCCAGGCCCACATCAGCAGACTGTGCCTTGAAGTAGTTCCAGCCGATGACACTGCCGTGTACATCGGAGGTCGAGAAAACCGTCAGGTCGCCGGCAAAAGCCGTACCGGCTGAAAGAGCTGCTGTCAGGGCTGCGAGTACCATGACCTTCAAAGAGCGTTTTGTTTTCATAACGTGTTTCCTTTCCTTATATCCTTATGTGTGGAACTTCAGGAGAGGCCGTCATCACTTGGTCGATGAAGCGACGTTCTCAAGATCCTTCTGGTTGATGGAAGCGATATTCGTATATTTGCCATCGGCAGAGTTATGCAGAGAAATCTTGCCGGCCTTGAGGAGTTCTGCTGCCTTCTTGTAATCGGCCGAATCCTTGTCAAAGCCCGTCACATGCCAGTCGTCGACCGGCTGGACCTCGACCCTGCCCTGCTTGACCTCGCGGATATAGCGTGCCGTCATGTTGCGGATCGTGCCTTCTGTCTCGCCGAAGGCTTCAAGCGACGTCCAGACCTGCGGGAACTGGCGGCCTTCAAGCGCGCCGCCCTTCGCGATGAGCTGGTTCATGCGATAGGCATTCATGCCGAGTTTGATCTTGTCGCCATCGGCGATGGCCTTGCCCGTCTTCTTGAGGCGCAGGTCCGTGATGCGTTCGCCTGCCGGCTTCGTCAGGTCCACGGTGTACGTGACACCACCGAACATATCATTCGTGCTGTACTTCGAAGCGCGGCGCACCGGATTGTAGCTCGGTGCGATATCGCCGGGCTGCTTCTGGTTGAAATAAGCGGCTGCCCATTCCATGTAATCCTTGAGATCCTTGCCCGTCACCTCGTAAACCGTCGTCTCACCGCCCGTGTACTGATAATTGAAGGCGATGTTCTTGCGGCGGATGGGGCCGACGAGCTGCTGAGCGTCGTCGCGGCTGATGATCAGCGAGGTCACATCGGCACCGCTGTAATGGAGCTGTACCTCCTGCAGGAAATGCGTCAGCGGCGTATCGCCAATCTGCACCTCACTGATGCCCGGCATCGAATCCGGCGGTACCATGTTCATGCCGACAGCCTCGCCGATGACCTCATTGGCCGCCTTGCGGGCCTCGGCATGATACGGCGCGAGCTTCTTGACGAGTTCCTGATCATCGGCATATTTTGCCATCGGGATGGTCTGTGCTTTCTTATCCGTAAGCACGTAGCGGCCATCCTGTTTCTTGAAGGTCAGGTCGATGCGCGTAAGTGCGCGGCCGTATTTGTACGGCTCTGAGATCAGGACGCCGTTTACCGTCTTGGCATTGACATTCTGGTGCATGTGGCCGGCGACGATGGCCGCAAGTTCCGGGCAGGCATTGGCGAGGTCCGTCACGCTCGTGTCAGGGCGCTCGTTCTCATTGGCCACGCCCATGTGGATGACGCCGATGATGACATCGGCCTTGCCCTGAAGCTCCTCGATGGCCTTCTTCGTCTCCGTCACCGGGTCCTTGACAACAACACCCTTGAGGTGATCGGAATCCTTTTCAAATTCCGCGATCATCGGCGTATCCATACCGACGATGCCGATGCGCACGCCGTCTTTCGTGATGACTTTCGTGGCCGGCAGATAGCGGCGGCCATTCTCCCAGTAGACATTGCCGCAGAGTGCCTGCCCCTTGAACTGTTTCGTCACATGGCGCAGCACATCGAGGCCGAAGTTGAACTCATGGTTGCCCATCTCCCAGACATCGTAGCCCATCGCATTCATCGCGACGACCATCGGCTGATGCGGCGCCTTGTTGAACTGCTCAACACTGTTATCCTGGATGGCATCACCCGCATCGACGAGGATGACATTCGGATTTTCCTGGCGAATTTCCTTAACGGCCGTGCTAATCTGCGTCAGGCTGCCCGAGCGGTCCTCCGTATCCGTTGCGTAATCCCATGGCATGAAGCGGCCATGGACATCCGATGTGCCGAGGACCGTGACCGTCACGGCATCCGCCGAAGGTGCCGAGGCAAAGGCCACGGCTGATGTAAAGGAGAGGGACATGGCGGCTGCCAAGCAGCCCAAAAGATACCGTTTGCCCTTGTGTTTGAATTTCATGATGTACTCCTATTCCAGAAAAGGCGGCTGCCGGAAGCAGCCGCTTTTCCTTATGTATCCCGAGATTGCTTAGAACTGCCACTCGACACGGCCGAAGAGCTCTTTATAGTTCTCGTTGCCGATGAGCGTCTTGCCCTGCGCGTACTGGAGCCAGGTGTACGTATGCGGCATGATGTTGCCGAGCAGGCTCAGTGCCCAGCCCTTCGTGCCAGCATCGCTCGTGTACGTCGGCGTCGGACCTACGTTCTGACCGATGTTGCGGTAAGCAATGGAGAAGCCCCACTGGCCGGCATTCGTCGCATTGAAGTTCTCAAACTCCTTATAACCGATAACGGCACTCCAGGACGTGTTATAATCGTCTGCACCAAAGTTATGACCGTAGTTGCCCTGCAGCGCGATGTTCTTCGAGAAGTGGTACGTGCCCTTGGCCGTCCAGGTATTCATGTCATCATTGTCAGCGCCGTAACCAATCATCTTTGTAAAGACATTGCTATTAAGGTGATGGTAAGCTGTGCCGTAGTTGAGCTTGCCGAGCCAGCCCTTGAAGCCAATGGCCTGATAATTCGCCGCATCATCTGCTTTGCCATTCTGGGCCAGGCCGTACAGATAGTACTGATTGCCGCTCTTAAGATTAAAGCGGCCAGCATTGATTGTCGTCGTCAGGGCCTTGTTGCCGAACTCAGCTTGTGCACCAGAGAACTGCGTATCGAACATGATGTCCATATCAATACCGACCGGCATACGGCCGAAGCGGTACGTGGCATTGCCATACTTGCCTTCTGCCCAGATGCGCTTGAGACCAAGTGTGCCCGCCGTATCCTTCGTCAGGTCACCGTAGGCATCGATGCGCGACTTGAGCTTCCAGTTCTTGTTGATTTCAGCCGACGGCGTCAAGCGGAAGGTGTAGCCGTTCGAGTTATCACGTGTCTTAAGGGCGCCTATATCATGCGTTTTCTGACCGTTGATGTAAAGATCCACCGGAGCCTTGTCGTAGCGGACGCTGCCGTAATCGTAACGCAGCATGCCGCCCCATTTGACCTTATCGGCATTCTTCTCGAGCTTCGCCACGCGCACGCCGAGATTGTTGAGCTCATCAGCGAACTCTGCTGCAAGCTTCTCGATCAGTGCCTTATCGCCAGCCGATACATCCTGCTTGGCCATGGCCTTGGCAACCATCTGAGCCATCTCGTAACGCGTGATGTTCTGATTGCCCTTGAAGGTCGTGTCGCCGTAACCTTCAATGACGCCGTCTTTAGCAAGCGTCGTCACGGCATCGTAAGCCCAATGGTCAGACGGTACATCACTGAACGGGTTGGCAGCAGCAAACGTCGTCGAAGCGGCGCCGACTACCAGAGCCGTGGTCAATGCAGATACGATGGATTTCTTCATGTTTCTCTCTCCATTCCTACTGAACAATATCTTCCGCAAACATCAGAACCCGTTGACAATTGTCTTTTTATATCTCTTACGAGTTTTCTGACATCTGTTTCCCTCGCTTTTTATGATAGCACCGGATTAAAAGGGAATTAAAGGCCACATGTCTCTATTAGTACATGTATTATTACCATTTTGCCCTATTTTCTTTATTTTTTTATCGCTTTCAAACGCGTTTTCGGTTTTCATTTACCCATTTTATAATTTCTTTTTAATAAAAGAAAACAGGCAGCCACTCTAGCATAAAGCCAGTATGACTGCCTGTTGCAAGGCGCAAGAATCCGCCTGATCTTACTGGAGAACCGTGATGCGGCCCTGCGGCTGAGCATAGGCTGCACCAACGCTGCCGCCGAGTTCCTCGTTGAGGTAGTTGCGGACAGCATCAACATCGAGATAATCGACATCGTGTACCGTGACCTTGCTGGGGTCCGTCAGCGGATAGTACGTATCGCCGCCGGACGTCAGGTAATCCGGCACAGCGATGTTGTACGTGGCATCGGGGTCAAAGGCCTTGCCGCCGACACTCGTGATTGTGACGCGCATGCCGGGTTTTGCCGGGCTGTAATACGTGGAATGCGGATAGAGCTCGCCCTTCTCGAACGGCTTCGTCGTATCCACCGTGTACGCGATGCCGGCGACCTGCGGGAAGGCACCAATGGCCTTCGGCGTCGTGCACGTAGCGGCCTCGAGGACCTCGAGCAGCGTCGAGCCTTTCATCGTCACGTACTGTAGGTAATTGTGATACGGCAGCACGCGCAGCATATCGTTCTGCGTGATGTCACCGGCGGCGATGCCGGCACGGATGCTGCCGCCGTTCATGATGGCGCCGTCAATCGTGACTTTGTCGAGGACGCTTGCCTTGCGGACCTGCCAGAGATAGGCATCGGCGATGAAATCACCGAGATTCGTCTCCTCCGTGCGCACACCGGGGTCACGGGAACCGTTAAGCTCCACCGTCGTCTTGCCGACTACCGTCGAGAGCTGCTTGTCGATATCGGCCTGTGCCTTGTCGACCATAACCTTTACCTTGGCATCCTCCTGGTTGAAGCGGCCATAGGCATGGAGGTCTTCCGTCCATTTGCCATTTTCGTAGAGAACCGCACCGATGTTGGTGAGGTGCGCGCCCGTTTCCGTCAGCAGGGCACCGTTGATGTAGAGATTCTTGACCGTGTGATCATGGCCATCGATGAAGACGTCGATGCCCTTGACGTTCTCAAGGATATCGTTGGAGCGGTCGCCCGAAGCATCCGGCTCACTGCCGAGATGGCCGATGGCGACGATGAGGTCGCATTTCTGCGCCTTGAGGGCGTCGACTTCCTTCTGCGCAGCCTTGTACATCGCATCCTTCGACAGGAACGTCAGGCCGCGCGTGCTCTTCGGATTCGACGTCGTCACCGTAGACGGCGTCGTCAGGCCGAAGATGCCGATCTTGAGGCCGCCCTTTTTGACAATTGTGTGCGTTTTCGGCGTAAAGGACTTGCCCGTCGCATCGACGATGATGTTGGCCGACATAATCGGGAACTTCGCCTGCTTGATGCGAGCCTGCGTCACATTGGAACCGTAATCGAATTCATGGTTGCCGAGCGTCATGGCATCGTAGCCAACGGCATTCATGAAGTCGATGGCCGTCTTGCCCTTGCTGAAATTGACCAGATTATTATCCTGGATGGCATCACCGGCATCGACGAGCAGGACATCGTAGCCCTTGGCCTCGTAGTCCTTCTTGAGTGCGGCGACGGTTGCCATGCCGTTGACACCGTCTGCGCGGCGGTCGTAACCATGCGTGTCGTTCGTGTGCATGATGACGAGATACGAGAAATCCGCGGCAAATGCCGTGCCCCAGCCCCAGAGGCAGGCAAAGACCAGCGTCAGCACCGCCAGGATCTTTTTCATGAAAACTCCTCCTCCCTACCGGCGGACAGCTGCACCATCCGCCAAGGTACTGGTAAAACATCATTGTCAATATTATAACAAGATTGGCATGTTATCACAAATCCGTGAAAACACAGAAGCATCAGAAGAACATCTCAACACGGGACCAGAGCTCGCTGGCACGTTCGTGATACATGAGATCCTTGCCGCGGACGTACATGATCTGAGCCTGGATGTTGCGCAGCGGCGTGACATACATGCCGTACTCCCAGCCGCGGACACCGGCATCGAGCGTGTACGTCGAGGACAGCGAGACATTCTGTCCGAGGTTGCGATAGGCGACGTATGCTCCCCAGGTACCAGCATGCGTGTGATCCCAGCCGTGATAATCGCCGTAGCCAAGCAGCATCGTGTAGGACTTATTGTAATTGGCCGCTTCCGTGTTCACAGCATAACCGGCCGTCACACCCCACTGCTTCGCAAAGCGATAATCGCCCCATAAGCAGAAGATGTTCGCATCATCAACGAACGATGTATCACCGGCATTCTTATAGCCGAAGCGATCCGAATTGAACAGGCTGGAGTTGTAATGATGGTACGTCGCCGTGAGCTCGAGATTCTTCTGGTTGTTGTAATCAAAGGACAGGGACTGATAGTTCGACACGTTGTCGTTCGGCGACTCCTTGGCCAGCGTGTACATGTACGGCCAGGCATTGTAGAGATCGAAGCGGCCAGCCGTCGCAATCGTCTTGAATACCTTGCTGCCGAACGAAACCTGTGCACCCGAGATGACGTTATCCATGATGAGCTCGGTATCGACATACGGATGGAATTTACCGATCTGGATTCTCGTATTGCCATAGTTGCCGACCACCCAGGCACGCTTGAGCGTCGGAGTCCCCGTGGAATCCGAATTCGTGAAATCCTTCGCATCGATGCGCGCGCGGACCTGCCAATGATTGTTGATCTGTGCCGTCGGCGTCAGGCGGAACATCACATAGTTTCCATTGCTGCCATCGCGATACGTCGTCTTGTCAGCAGCCTTATTCCACGGATGGTTGTGCTTGTAGCGCTCGCTGTCATACTGCCAGCGCAGCTTGCCCGTGAATTTGACCTTATCCGCATTGCGCTCGAGATTGGCCACGCGCACGCCGAGGCTGTCGAGCTCCGTCGCGAACTCCGCGGCAAGCTTGTCGATGAGTGCCTTGTCGGCAGCCGATACGTCCTGTTTCGCCATGGCCTTCGCGACCATCTGCGCCATCTCGTAACGCGTGATATTCTGACCGCCCTTGAAGGTCGTATCCCGCTACGATAAATCTGTATAAATATAATATAATTCGCACAAATTTATACGATGAAAATTCTCACGATATTTTCTTCCTGTTTCATTGCGTCCGTTTTTGCCCCCGAGCAAGCTCGATGGCTACTCGCGTTTGATGTAACGCTCCACAGGCTTGAATTCCCCAGTAGCGATAGGTACATATCTGAGTGCTTCTCTGTATTTCAAGCGGTCTCAGATTGAAAATAATTTGCAAGATTGATTGCTGCATTAAGGTCACGGTCAATTGTTGTCCCGCAGGCTTGACAGACATACTTGCGGTCGTTTAACTTCAAGTTTTCTTTGACATGACCGCAACAGGAACAGGTCTTTGAGCTCGGGTAGAACCTGTCGGCAAAGACAAGCTGGATGCCGTTATTTTCGCATTTGTAGGTCATCTGGCGGCGGAACTCGTAGAACTTCTCACCGGCAATCCCCTTGGCAAGGTGCTTGTTCTTCATCATGCCCTTGACGTTCAGATCTTCCATGACAATGCGCGACGGTTTGGTTTTCACAATTGCGGCAGTTGTCTGATGGATGTGGTTCTGGCGGATATTGGCCAGTCTCCGATGAATCAAGGCGATTTTGCGGCGCCCCTTCTCGATGTTCTGGCATTCCCTTAAGGGGCGCTTCCAGATTGGCTTTCGCCCAGGCTTCTTTCCTTTACGCTGCACGGTTTCATACCGCGCGGTATTGGCAAGGATTTTACGGCTCTGTTTTCTCTGCTCTCGTCGCAGTTTCTTTTCAAGGCGACGGACTTCCTTCGTCTTGTTGACGCTTTTGAATACCGTCGCTTTACGTTCGCCGCTCGCATAGCAGGTCGCTAGCACCTTGATGCCAAGGTCGATGCCCATGGAATCACCGGTAAGCTTTTCGGTTTCCTGTTCCGGCACTTCGTAACTGAAGCTCAGATACCAGTACTTCCCATCAAAGGAAATCCAGGGATTGCAGTAATGGTTTCCCTTTGGAAGTTTCGGCAATGTCTCTCTTGTCCGGACGAAGCCAATCTTCTCGCCGTGGAAGCCACCGTTTTTGCGGACAAGGCTTTCATAGTTGACGTAGAAGCTCGGCTTCGTCTTGTGTTTTGTCTTGAATCTCGGCTTGCCAGCTATTCCCTTGAGGAAACGCTTGAGCGCCCTGTCTGCCTCCTTGACCGCCATTTTCATGACGTTGCTGCCGACTTCTTTCAGCCACTGGTGCGTTGTCTTTTTCAATTCATTGTTGATATGCTTCCGGATGGCACCCTCAGAAATGCGTTTGGGACCAACTTTGCCGTGCTCAAGGTACGCCTTATAGACTGCCTGGTTCTCACCTAAGAAGTAATTATACGCCCAGCGAGCTGTCCCTGCACTTTTCCAGAACAGGACTTCCTGCTTCGGTGTCGGGAGCAGGCGAATCTTCTTTCCTCGAAGCATTTTGTTTCACCTCGTCAACCAGCTTTTTCGTTTTCTTGGATCGTTGGCCGTAAAGCCTGTTGGCAAATACCGTGATGATCTGTATCAGATCATCGGTCAGTTCCTGCTCTTTGCTTTGTTCGGTCTTATCAATTATCTCGATTTCTACATGATTGATGGTACACAGATATTCAATCAGGTCAAAGCCAAAGCGGATGAGCCGGTCTTTGTACAGGACAACCACTTTCGACACTTCCTGATTGTCTATCTTTTCAATAAGTTCGCGCAGCCCCTTTTTCTTGTAGTTGATGCCAGACCCTATATCGGTTATGATTTCAAAATCATAGCCTTTGGCATACATATAGGTCTTGACGTTCCGAACCTGTGTCTCCAAGTCGTCTTTCTGAGCCGGAGTTGATACGCGGCAATATCCAATAACATGTTTGCTTCTGCTTTGCGCGTTTGAGAATTGCTTTAACTGCTCTTCAGAATAGTAACGTGTCCCGCCTTTGGATACGTAAGCGGGTAACAATTCTTTTGTCTTTTGCATCCTTCGCAATGTTTCTGGAGTCAATCCAACTGCTCGTGCAAATTTACCGATGCTTATGAGTTTCATCTCATTCACCTCCTAGTATTATTTTACCAAAAGACGAATAGGTTTACAATATTTAATTATATTTATATAGATTTATCCGTTCGCAGTATGACAGGGATATTGGAATTGAAACCATTTAACACGATTCCTCATTCGTTCCTAGTGTGAAGGATATTCTGTCGATAAATTTATCCAGATATTTATTGATTTATATAAATATTTGGTAACAGTTTAATTTCCCCATAACCTTCGATGACGCCATCATGTGCCAACGTCGTCACAGCATCATAGGCCCAATGGTCAGACGGCACGTCGCTGAACGGGTTGGCCGCTGCAAACGTCGTGGATGCAGCACCAACAGCCAGAGCCGTAACAAGTGCGGATGCGATGGTTTTCTTCATGTCTTCTTCTCTATTCTTACTTCTGATCAACATATTCCTGACAAATATCGCCTCACAGGAAACGGCCCCATGCGACAATTGTCCCATTACACTTTTCTTGCGAGTTTTCTGATATTTGTTTTCCCACATCTTTTATTATAAGAAGTTGAGAATGGACCAAAAGGGTCACATGACCTGATTAGTACACGCATAAATACTATTTTTGATTATATTCTGTAATTTTAATGAACATTTTATTGTCTATTAATGATTTCAATCAGGTGTTTTATGGCTTCAGTGGTTCACGACATAGTGAACGGCTTCATCCGATGTGATGTTCTTGCCACAGTAACGCATGAGCGCGCGGAAGAATGTGGCCGAACGGTTGACGCGCTGAATGGCTTCGTCATGCGTGATCTCACGGTTTTCCTTGCGTATGGTCTGAGCCAGATCATACGATTCGTTGGCAATCTGCAGCATGTAATCGATGATTTCATCTTCGTTGTGGAAACGCACACTGTCATCCACCGTCATTTCCTTCGTAATGAGCGGCACGGCATCGACATCCCATTTGACATCCTTGCGCGTGAGCGTCTGGTCGATGTTCAGATGATGCTTGCGATTGAAATCGTCGTAGACGGACATGTGCAGCGGCATGGAGAGATCACCGCAGTAATGGCCGAGAATCGCATAGTTGTAATCATCGAATTTGCCCATTTCCGTCCAGGCCTTAGCCTTGCGCGTCGCATTGACGATGGCGCCCAGGATATAGCCCTCCGGGCAGTCATCCCGGCTCATGCCAATCATTTCAAGCTGTGCCGTCACATCCTCGCGCGTCGGCGGCTTCGACGCATCGAAGAAATGCGCCTGGCCATCGTTCTTCTTAAGGCGATTGATGGCCGCTACCGTCTTCGACACATCCGGCGCGCAGGCATTCTGATAGCTCGAGAGTCCCGCCGCCCGCTCAATGGCCATATGCGTCTGATCCGTCCATGCCTCCGCCTGCGGCGGCATAAAGTTCAATACTCCAAACGAAGCCAGCATAGCCGGCACCAGTATCATCCTTGATTTTCTGCTAAAATTCATAAAATTCCCTCCAATCACTTTTTATAGCGTATCATGATGATTGATGTGCTGTCAATGTCGCACAAAAGCAAAAAAATGCCGTGCCGGAAAGACCGGCACAGCAAATATAGGGGAATAAAATAGGGGTTTGCTTCGATGCCGCCTTATGCTTTGACGAGCATCATGCCCTGGTTTGCACCAAGGTTCAGGGTGAGCTGACCATCTTTGACAACGGCTTCCCTGCCGGTCAGCTGATCCTGGAAAGAGGTGCCGTCAGCGAAGCCTGCTGCCGGCACGGTTACGGTCTGAGCCGCTGCGCCGCGGTTCAGGGCGACGATGGCAGCATCGTGACTGCCGTCGACGGCCGTGCGCGCGAAGACGTAGATGTCGCCGTCGGCTTTGAGCGTATCCACATCGCCGTACGAGAAGATGTTCTTATGGGCGTTGCGGACGCCGATGACCTTCTTGTAGTAGGCAATGAGGTCTTTGTCCTCCCTGCCCCATGGATACGTGCGGCGGCAGTCGGGGTCGCCGCTGCCGTACTGGCCGGCCTCATCGCCGTAATAGATGGTCGGCATGCCCGGGTAGCCCATGAGGAAGGTCGCCGCGAGCTTGAGGCGTTCCTTGCCGAGTTTGTAGTCAAAATCCTTCTTCGTCGGCTGGGACACGCCGTCGGAACCGCCGCCGAATTTATAGAGCGCACGGACCGTATCGTGGCTGTCCACGATATTCATGAGGTCGTAGAGTGCTTCCTTCGGATAATTCTGGCGCAGGACCTTGAGCTCATCGTCGGCAGCCTTGGCGTCACCCTTGTTGAGGAAGAGATCGCCGAGTGCAAACGAGAGCTTGTAGTTCATGACGGAATCGAACGTATCACCCGTGAAGAATTGAGAACCATCCTGCCAAATCTCACCCAATAGCAGAGGATCGTCGCCGTTGGCATTCTTGATGGACTTGACCTCCTTGCGGACATCGGCCCAGAATCCTGGCGGCACCTCCTTCGCCACATCGAGGCGCCAGCCCGAAAGGCCCTCATCGAACCATTTCATGATGACGCCCTTCTGGCCGTTGCGGCCATAGAGCAGATAGTCGCCGAGGTCTGACTGTACCGTTCCCTGTTCCGAGCCCGGATAATCGGCATCCTTGAACGGCACAAGGCTGTCATAGCCCTGCCAGTCGTGATACGCGTACTTCCTGCCCATCATGTCTTGAGTTTTCTCGTTTTTGATCTCGAACCAGTTCTCCCAATGCCACGGGCTGAAAACCTGTCCCTCGGCCTCGAGCTCCTTCCGGGCTTCAGCCTTGGCCGCCGCTTCCGTCAGATGCTTGTCGTTCATAAGGTCATAGATGCGGCTCCAGTACTCATAGGCACCAACCGTCTTGTACTTGCCATAGCGGTCAAAGTAAATGGAATCGTCGCCGACATGGTTGTAGACGCCGTCCATGATGAGATGCATGCCGCGTTTCTTCATTTCTGCCGAAAGCGTCTCAAGGTCCTGGAAATTGCCGAGGAACGGGTCGATCGTGCCGTAATCGACGGCATCGTAGCGATGATTCGAGCAGGCATTGTAAATCGGATTGACGTAGATGGCCGTCACGCCCAGGCCCTGCAGGTAGTCGAGCTTCTGCGTGATGCCGGCGATATCGCCGCCAAAGAAATCGTTGCATTCCCATTTGTCGCCGTCGGCTGCCGGCGTCTTGCTGTAGTTGGCCGGCAGTTCACTCCACTTGCGGTGCTGTACGGGCTGATAGCCGCGCGCATTGGCACGGGCATAGTCATTGCTCTTGTCGCCGTTGAAGAAGCGGTCCGGAAAAATCTGATAGCAGACGGCTTCCTTGGCCCAGTCCGGCGTCTTGAAGTCCCTGCGGTAAACCGTAACCTGATACGGCTTGACGCCGCGCAGCTTGAGCTCGCCGGTACTGCCCGGCTTGGCATCATCGCCGTACTCCTTCGTGTCATTGAGCACGAATTTATAACCGTAAAGACCATACGTCTGCGGCGTGAAGGCGACAGACCAGATGTCCTGTCCATCCTTCGTGCCCGTCTTTGTCATCGCATACGTCGTGACCGTGCCGTCGGCATAATCCGGATTGTATTCATCGCCGCCGTTGGCCGTGACCTTCGCTTTGTAAACAACAAGCTTGGCATTGGTGACATCCCCTGCTCCCGTGGCAAGCGAGAGCCTCAAGGGCGTGCCCTCCCTGACGGCTTCAAACGGCGCGCGATAATCCGTACTCCAGCTGTCGTGATAGACCTTGTCCGCCCGAATGCGCCCATCGTCGGCAATCAGATGGCGTGCCTGGCTGTCGTAATAGAACGTGACATCACCATCCTTGGCGACATCAACCGTCTGCGTCAGCGCGTCCGCCCCCGGCATCCGGACTGTAACCGTATACGTTCCCTTGTTCAACGGGATTGTCTTCTGGAAGAGATGGTCGAGCATCTGATCCTGCATCAGAGGGTCCTTGACGTCGCCGAAGCTGCCCGAGATAACTGGCAGTGCATCGTCCGACAGGAAGGTGTAACTCGTGCTGTCCGCGATATGATGGCTCTTGTCGTTGTAGTAGAACGTGACTTCCTGGGCCTTCGGCAGCGTCAGCTGCACGTTCGCGCCGTCGAAGTTGCCGCCGAGGCCGTAGTTCTCGGCCCAGCTGCCATTGACGGAAATCTTGTAGTAATACGTACCGGCCGGCAGTTTCATCTTGTACGAATAGAAATCATGACCGATGGCCTTCATGCGCGTCGTCGTGTCCGCTGGGTCCCAGTCTTTCGCCGCACCGGCCTTCGTCTGCACCGTGCCCGTCAGCACGATGCTGCGGCCTTCTGCGGCCAGCGCCTTTTCCTCGGCATCCTTGCCCGCGTAATCATACGTCACGGCATGCGTGGCATCATCATACGTAAACGTGACATCGTGATCCTTGAGCAGGCGCAGCGGGATGTTCTTGCCGCCCGCTTCACCATTAGCACCGTAGTTGACATCCCACAAACCGCCCACGGCGACCTTGAAGTCATAATTTCCCTTGGGAAGGTGGCCGACAAGGACATGATGACCTTTGCCATCGGACTCCATGATGGTTTTGGCATCGGCCGGGTCCCATTCTTTGGCCGCGCCTAGCTCATCCTGAAGCGAGCCGACGAGCACGACATCATCCTTCTGTACCGCACCGGCAGCCGGAGCAGCGGCTTCGGCCACACTCTGCGAGAAGACGGGCAGCACCTCTGCCTGCCATGCGGCAAAGGGTGCCGTCATCAGGCCCAGTGTCAGCGACATGCCGACGGCACGCCGCAAAAACGTTCTACGTTCCATGCAAAATCCCCCTCGAAAAAGAACGATAAACCGGGAGCGGGCCAAAGGCCCGGCTGCCCAGCGGACAGCAGTATTCCAGTTTATCGTTCGTTTTTATACCAGTATATTGCTCAAATCAGAAGTGGAAGTCCATCTGCGTGCGGACGAGCGTGCGTTTGTTGCTGGTGTTCTCAATCTGCTTCTGTTTCGAGAAGAACGTCTCCCATTCCACATTCTTCCAAGGAACGTATTTTGCACCAATAATCCAGCCCTTGCTACCAGCAGAGCCGTTGTAGAACAGCGAGCCCCACTCATCATCGCCGGAAATCGTGCCGTTTGCACCGTAGCGATACCAACGGGCATATGCCTGATACGTACCTGGCTTCTGGAGATCCGTATCGCGATAGTTCAAGCGCAGGAATAAGCTATTGTTCTGGTTATTGCCATGTTTTCTACCAGTCGCTGTATTGGCAACTGCGTTTGCATAATCCGAAGCATTCGTCTTGACATAATCTGCGATAAAGCGGACATTCTTGGCAAGATCAGCCCAACCACTGAGCACGTAAGCCTTATCATAATAGACGGTATGATCGCCCCAAGAATCCAGATGACTTGTATTCTGTTCGTAAACATCGCCCTTATCTCTGGAATTCTGTGCATAAGCAAGATTAATTCCTGCACTGTGGCCAACTTTGCCCCAAGTGCCGACGCCGTACCAACTCTCGTGGTTGCCAGCACCCGTGGAGCTGAACCAGAAGCCGCTAGCCGTCAGACCCGTGCCCTTCAGAGGAACGCCAAACTGGAAGCCGTCGGACTCGGTGCCGAACAGGACATTCTGCTGGCCAAGACCACGCCATGCACGGCCGATGCTGATCCAGTCTCCGGATTTCGGATCTACACCTTCCACCCAGATGCGCTGGATATCACCATCATGACCCGACCAACGTTTTGCTCGCGTATGCGTAGCACCATCTTCCCACGAACCCGATTCATTTTCATGGTCATGGCCATTGTTATAGAAAGAGTTTTTCTCGAGCTGGAACTTCGCTTTCCAGTAGTCATTGACCTTATAGGCGCCATTGAGATTCATATAAAAACGATTATTGTCTGTCCCTAAATGATCATCTGGTTTCGTGGAACCATCCGACATTTCTGTAGTACCGTTATATCTATCATGGTCATACTGGACACGAACAAAACCGTTAAGCTCTAACTTGCCAGCAATGCCGTTTTTGAGATCATGGATATCCTTGGTATTCTGATCCACCTGCTTCTTGAGCGTGTCAATCTCACCCGAATACTCGGCAGCGAGTTTATCGAGAACCGTCTTGTCGCCAAAGTTCAAATCGTTCTTCTGCATGGCCTTGGCGACGATGGAAGCCATCTCGTAACGCGTCATCGCACGGCCGCCCTGGAAGGTATTATCCCCCATACCTTCAATGACGCCCTCTTTGGCGAGGTAGTCGAGTGCTTCATACGACCAGTGATCTTTCGGGACATCGGTAAAGCTGTCCGCCGTTGCGGCAAATGCCGTCGTGGACATACCGACCGTCAGGCCGGCCAGGATAGCCAGGGCTTTCTTGTTGAGCTTCATTTGAAAAACTTCCTTTCCCTCTAAAGATTCTCAAAATTTATCTCTTACATGATGAGTCTCCCTATCTATCCATGTTCCGATATGAAAACCACATCATATAATCCTATATTAATATATAGAGATAGAGAACAGCGGCATCGGCCGCTATTCTCTTGTCTCTTTCCCAAAGCTTGACGCTTGCTGCTCCCCAGAAGCAACCGTCAGATATTATCGTCGAGCATCGCGCCGACACTGGCATATGCACAGCGGGCCTTCTGCTTGATTTCCTCACGGGCCGTGTCGACGGTGAAGCCGTTGAATGCCTCAATCATCGGCAGGTCGTTGATCTCATCGCCGATGGCGAAGATCTCCGCACCTTCCCAGCCCATCAGGGACAAGGTATGCTCGATGGCCTGCTGCTTGCTGATGCAGTTCGGCGTGATATCGACCGCGCATCGGTTGGGATATGCGTGGACAGTATCGCCAAACGTGGCATTGACAGCAGCACTGGCCGCCAGAGCATCTTCTGGATTCGTGAAGCCAAGCGCGAACTGATGGATGGTCTGCGGCAGCTTGTCTACCTCATCCTCCTCAATGCGAACAATGGGGAAATCCCACTGCTTCGCCTCGCGCAGCACCCAGGTGCCTTCAAAAGCATGACAGAGGTACGTGCGGTCCGCTGCCGAGAGTGCAAAGTGGAACGACTTGCGTACGAGCGGCAGCTTCGTCAGCGCCTTGAGCATGTGCGGCTCGATCCTGGCTTCCCAGAGGACGGTACCATCTGCCTTGCAGATAATGCCGCCGTTATTGCAGGCAAGATAATCGTAGCCGACACCGTAATGCTTGAGCTGCGGGACAAGCATGCCATGGTCGCGCCCCGAGACAATGCCGAACTTATGGCCCGCCTCGCGCCATCTCTGGATGGCCTCCGCATCACTCTTGGCAATCACATCTTGACGGAACAGCGTTCCATCATAATCACTAGCGGCTACTTTCATGCTGCTTCCTCCTCAATCCATGTAGACAACGGCTTCAGCCGGTCTAAGCTTTCCTTTTTCAGGATTCTTGCAGTTGCCGAGCAGCGGCTTGGCATCCTTGAGGAATCCTGCATCGTATGTAACGGGTTCATTCGTGAAATTCACGATGGTATATGTCGCATGATCGTCGAGCGAACGCTCGAATACGTAAACGCGTTCATCATCCGGCAGCAGTTCCTCATAGGTACCCTGCTGCAGGATCTCGGCGGCTGCACCAGTCGTGCGCTCGCGGTTCAAACGGCGGTAATAGCTCAGGACGGAATCGCCGTCCTCAGCCTCGGCCTCGACGCAGCAGTCCATGAAGTCCTCATGGACGGGCAGCCATGGCTTGCCGGTCGTGAAGCCTGCATTCGGCTCACACGTCCACTGCATCGGGGTGCGCGCGTTGTCACGGCTCTGGAACTGCACGCATTTGAGTGCTTCCTCAGGCGTAAAGCCTTTCTTGAGCGCGTATTCGTACTGACCATGCGTCGAGATATCATTATAGTCCTCAATGTGCGGAAATGCTACATTCGTCATGCCGATTTCCTCGCCTTCATAGACAAAAGGCGTGCCGCGCAGCGTGTAGAGGATCGTCGCGAGCGCCTTGGCTGCGGTCTTTGGATCCGTACCTTCCGGGAAGTAGCGGTGCATCGAGCGGTTCTGATCATGATTCTCGAAGAAGATCGGATACCAGCCTTCCTTGGCCGTGGCCTTCTGGCTGGCTGTAAGCGCCTGCTTGAGCTGCGTGATTTTCCACGGGAAACGCTTGCACCAGATTTCACCTTCCGGATAGGCGAGTTCGAGATGGCTGAACTCGAAGAGCATCGAGAAGACGCCATTCTCGCCGACCCACTGCGGCAGTTCCTCGGGGCTGACGCCGTTGGCTTCGCCGACCGTGAAGATGTCGTGGCCGTCGAAGACTTCGCGGCGGAACTCATGCAGAAAATCGAGGATGCCCGGCGTATTGGCCGTCATCTCATGGATGCCGACAAGCCCGTCCGGGCCGTCCGGCGTCCCATCTGCAAATTCCGGCTTCTTGATGTAGACAATCGCATCGATGCGGAAGCCGCCGACACCCTTGTCGAGCCAGAAGTTTGCAGCATCGAACAGGGCCTTGCGGACTTCGGGGTTCTCCCAGTTGAGGTCCGGCTGTGCTTCGGCGAATGTGTGCAGGTAGTACTGCTGGCGTTCTTCACACCATGTCCAGGCCGAGCCGCCGAAGATGGCGCGCCAGTTCGTCGGTGCCGAGCCGTCCGGTTTGGCATCGTGCCAGATGTACCAGTCGGCCTTGGGATTCGTGCGGTCCTTCTTCGACTCGAGGAACCAGGGATGCTGGTCGGAGCTGTGATTGAAGACGAGATCCATGACGATGCGGATGTCGCGCTTCTTCGCTTCGGCAATCAGCGTTTCCATGTCTTCCATCGTGCCGTACGACGGGTCGATGCCGCAGTAATCCGAGATATCGTAACCATTATCAACCATCGGCGAGGGATAGACCGGCGTGAGCCAGATGGCTCCCGTGCCGAGAGATTTGAGATAATCGAGATGACGCGTGACACCGGGTATGTCACCAACACCGCTGCCCGTCGTATCCTGGAAGCTCTTCGGATAGACCTGGTAGACGATACTTTTCTGCCACCATTTTAACTTGCTCATGAGAATACTCCTTTCTTCCGGTTCCCGTGAAATACGAGAGTGGAGTGTGGAGAGATCCACGCTCCACTCTCACATTCACATATGTTGAATCAGAAGGAGATGATTGGGGTTTCGTTGACTTTGACGTCGCCGTCAGCAGCTTTCTTCATTTGCGGATACTCATTGCTGTTCGTCACAGCGAGGATGATCGTATCCTTGTAGCCGGCAGCCTTGATGGCATCGCGGCTGAAGCCGATGAGGTCGTCGCCGGCCTTGACTTTCGCACCCTGTTTCGTCAGGCAGCGGAAGCCCTTGCCTTCCATCTTGACCGTATCGAGGCCGATGTGGATGAGGATCTCGGCACCGTTGTCGAGGCGCATGCCGATGGCGTGATAGGAACCTTCCATGATCATGGTGACTTCGCCGTCAGCCGGAGCTACGACCATTTCCGTCGTCGGTTCGATGGCAACGCCGTCGCCCATCATCTTCTGGGAGAACACATCATCCGGTACTTCCGTCATATCGATGAGTTTGCCGGTAGCAAATGCCGTGAGTTTCATGGAAAGATCCGTCTGAACGGGTTCGCTCGGGTTGGCTGCTGCCTTCGCCTCAACAGCTACGTCAGCAAGATCACCCTTCAGGAGAGCATCGAAATAGCTGCGAACATTCGGTACGGAGAGACCGACGATGACCTGGATGGCATGGCCGTTCTTGACGAGGCCGAAAGCACCGGCTTTCGTGAACTTGCCTGCCGAAGCAACTTTATCCGGATCTGCGACCGTGACGCGCAGACGCGTTGCGCAGTTCGTGACTTCCTTGATGTTGGACGGGCCGCCGAGGTTATCGAGGAATACCTGAGCCTTCAGAGCATCCGGGTTGTTGGCAAGGCCTTTCTTTTCCATTTCTTTCTTGGCTTTGTACTCGGCCTTCGTGAAGAGCTTATCCTCTTCATCGTCGTCCGTGCGGCCCGGCGTCTTATAATCGTTCTTGAGGATGAGATAACGGAATACGAAGAAGTAGATTGCCGTGAAGGAGAAACCTACGATGAGCTGCATGATGTAAGTACCTGCATGGTACTTGAACAGCGGAATCCAGTTCTGGACGAAGCAGTCGATGAGGCCGCCGCCGAAGTTACCGGAAAGACCGAAGAAGTAAAGCGTTGCGGAAAGCGTTGCAGCGAGGACTGCATGCACAGCGTAGAGGAGCGGTGCGACGAAGAGGAAGGTGAATTCAAGCGGTTCAGTGATGCCGCAGAGAACAGCCGTAATCGTCGCCGGAATCAGGAGCGTAGCAACCTTCTTGCGTTTCTCCGGCTTAGCGCAGAAATACATAGCGAGGGCAGCGCCCGGCAGACCGAAGACCTTGGACATACCGTGGAGGGCGAAGCCGCCTTCCGGGAACATTTCTTTCAAAGAATGTGCGCTCGTAGCGAAATCGTTGAGGTGCTGGAGCCAGTAAGCCTGGATACCGCCATCGCAGACGGCCGGGCCAAAGATGAACGGCAGGTAGATGAAGTGATGCAAACCAGCCGGCAGCAGGATGCGTTCGGAGAAGGTGTAGCACCATACGCCGATGATGCCGCTCGTCTTGAGGAAAAACTGGAACTGCTCGATGGCGTGCTGGACAGCCGGCCATACGAAGCAGAAGATCAGGGCCATCGGAATCATGACAGCGAAGCCGACGGCAACGACGAAGGCAGGACCCTTGAAGATGCCGAGCCAATCCGGAATCTCGGTATCATAGAAGTGGTTGTGGATCCAGGCGGAGCAGCAGGCAATGAAGATAGCACCGAGCATGCCCATGTCGAGCGTCTTGATGTTTGCGATCATCGCGAGGCCTGTGCCCGCACCAGCTGCCTGGCTGTAATCCACGCCGAAGAAGTCACCGTGCAGTGTCAGGAAAGCGGAGATGAAGTAGTTGAAGCACATGTAGATGACGAAGGATTCCATTGCGCAGCGCGCAGGTTCCTTTTTCGCAAAGCCGATTGGCACGGCGATGGCGAAGAGGATTGGCATCTGGGCGAATACCGTCCAGGCACCCTGTTCTACGACAAACCAGAAATCATACCAGACGGTGCCTTTGTCTGCGATACTGCCAAGAAGCATCGTGTTCTTGCAGACAATCGAGATGGCAACCGTGAGACCGAAGAATGCGAACAGGATGACTGGCGTGTACATGGCGCCGCCGAACCGTTGCAATTCTTGCATGACGCGATCTTTCTTGATCGACATGTTCATTCCCCCTATTTCTCATTACCCTTTATGATTGCTACCGTTTCGATTGGTTGGTATCGATTCGGCGTGTCATCCAAGAGGGTGGATTCGCAATCCCCCGATCCATCTCCTTGGATATCCTGTACCTAAAGAATACTAGAAAAAGCCCGCGAACGCAATAGTTTCGCGGGCTTCAGGCACATTGCCCCTCTCGTGTACCTTGGTACATTCTGAGAATATTGATACACCTCAGCAATATCAAGGGCTCAAGGCCCTTCACCATTATTTATTGTTTATATTGTTGATTGAATATTCTTCTGTTTCAGTCGATGCACGTAAATGCGATACTTGACGTACCAGACTTCAATCAGCATGAAATACGGCATCATGGACTTGAAGGAGATGTGCTTGCCATCATCGGCATCGTAAAGCTGGAATTCGGCCGGTGAGATGTAGAGATTGACCGTTGAGAGGCTCGCGAGCGTGTTGTCATGGAGCTTTGTGATGGAGATGAGCGGGATGTCGCGCAGCTGGAGTTCCCGCGCAATCTCGACGACAGAGGGAGATTCCCCCGAGAGCGAGACGATGATGAAAAGGTCGTCCTTCGTCAGCGTCGGCAGCACAGAATAGAATTCCTCGCGAGCCGGGATGTCGTAGAGAAAGACGTTGTCGTAAAAGAAAAGGCGCTTGAGCTCCTGCAAGACATTGGCCTGTACGTAGCCCGAGGCAAACGTGAAGACGCGGTTCGCCTCGTGCACGAGGCGGCTGGCACTGTCGAAGTTGCGCTTGAAGATCTTCTCGCCCGTCTTCAGGTAGAAGTCGCTGAGGTCGTCGAGCACATTGGAGTTGTAATGCGGCTGCTCCACCTCCTCCATCTTGAGAATGGCCTTGAGCTCACCGAAGCCGTCGAGCCCAAGCTTCTGCGAGAAGCGCACGATGGTCGTGCTCGAGACACAGCAGGCGCGCGCGAGTTCATGGATGGAAATATGGCGAGCGGCCGCACGATGCTGCAGGATGTACTTCCAGATGACCATATCCGTGTCGTTCAGAGCCTGGCGGTTGGTATTGATGAGTTCGTCGAGACGCATAAGGGAGTCCTCCATCTAACGTGTAAACAGGGAAAATCAGAACAGGCTGAGCGTCTTCAGCAGAAAAATCCAGCCGAAGATCGTGAAGCACGACAGCGCGCTCGTGTAAACGACGCAGTTGCCCGCGAGCTCCGCGTCGCTGTTCATCTGCTGCGCCATGGCAAAGCCGGCGACAGCACACGGCGTGGCGAAGATGGCGACGAGCGTCACGAGCTCGATGCCGCGGAAGCCCAAGAAGATTGCCAG
The DNA here is from genome assembly GCF_003458855.1 of Mitsuokella sp. AF21-1AC. Classification (NCBI taxonomy): domain Bacteria; kingdom Bacillati; phylum Bacillota; class Negativicutes; order Selenomonadales; family Selenomonadaceae; genus Mitsuokella; species Mitsuokella sp. AF21-1AC. The sequence continues at coordinate 30,921 of NZ_QRVW01000004.1, read as the reverse complement.
CCCCAGCATAATGGTCGGCACGATGATGAGACGGGCGAGCACACAGCCCACGAGCTGCGGCAGATGATTGTGGAAGCTGCCCCCCTTGAACGAGGCACCGAGGATGATGAGGGCGACAGGCGTCGTGGCTGCCGCGACTTGGCCGATCGGCTTGAGCACGGGCTTCGGGATGGGGATACCGAGGATCAGGAAGGCTGCGCCCAAGATTGCGCCGAGGATCATCGGATTCTTGAGCACGCCGAGGAGAATGCCGGGCAGGTAGAAATGCCCGCCGCGGAACGTCTCGAGAATGAAGACCGAGACGATGTTGTAGATCGGCACGATGATGGCAATCATCATCGTCGGGATGGCCAGCTGGTCGTCACCGAAGATATTGGCAATGAGCGGGATGCCCATGAGCACGAAGTTGCTGCGGAACGTAGCCTGGATCATGGCGCCGCGGCGCTTGTTCGACGGCTCGATTGCACAGACGATGATGCCAGCGATGAGCGCCGTTGCCAGAACACCGCCCGCTCCGAACAGGATGAGATTGGGACGGAACGTCGTGGCAATATCCGTTGTGTAGATGTTGTAGAACATCATGCAGAAGAAGAAAATACGAAAGACCATGCGATTGACATGGACGAGCTCCTCATCCGTCAGGAGCTTCATGCGCTTGACCATGGCACCGATGAACATCAGGCAGAACATCGGCACGACAGCGCCAATCGCCACAAGCAGATTGCTGACCATATACGCGATACACCCTTCCTAAAACGGCTCTGAATTTATTCCGTGTATTCCGATTCACGCCGGCATATTCAGCATACAGCCAACCACGTCGCGTGAATCAAACATGAATGCGCAATGCGTATCCTACAAAAAGTATATCACAATTGACGCAGGCTCAAAAGTGAGGAGTTTGTCCTGCCCGTCATTACCAGCGATGGCGGATCTTCCAGAACTCGGGGCTCAGCATGACGAGCAGCGTAAACATCTCGAGGCGGCCGAGCAGCATCGAGATGCAGAGGATGCTCTTCGAAAAATCCGAGAACCCCGCATACGTGCAGGTGGCGCCGGCCACGCCGAAGGCCGGGCCGACACAGCCCATCGTCGTGACGCTGATGCCGATGGCATCGAAAACGCCAAACCCATCCCAGGTCAAAAGCAGCGCCCAGAGGACGATGAACAGCATGTAGAGAAAGAAGAATTGCTCGACGCGCACGAGTACATCATCCTCAACTTCCACGCCGTTCATGCTCGCGCGGATGACGCGCCGCGGGCTGAGCTTCTGATGCACGACGGCCCAGGCATTCTTGACGAGCAGCACGACGCGCGAGATCTTGATGCCGCCGGCCGTAGAGCCCGCACAGCCGCCGCTGATCATCAGGAGCATCAGGAGCCCCTTGGAAAACGACGGCCACTGGTCAAAATCCGTCGAGACAAAACCCGTCGTCGAGAGCGAACCGACCTGGAAGCTCGCGTAGCGAAACGCCTCGAACGGAACGAGGCCGAACTCCGCCACGAGATTTGCCGTAATGAGCAGCATCGCGGCAAACAGGATGCCGAGATATGCCTTGAATTCCGTATTGCGGCGAAAGACGCGCGGCCCTTTCTGCCATGCCCTGTAGTAGAGAGCGAAATTGCCGCCCGACAGGATCATGAAAAAGGTCATCCATCCCTCGACGAGGGGGCTGTCGAAATGCATGGCATTGTCGTCGTAAATGGAAAAGCCGCCGGCCCCGATCGTGCTCATCGCGTGCGTCATGGCGTCAAAGAGGGGAAGCCCGCAGCAAAGATAAACGAAGCAGGCCGTCACCGTGAAGATCAGATACATGAAGAACAGGACCTTCGTCATGTCGCGCAGGCGCGGCAGCACGCGATCCTGCGTAGGGCCGGAGGTTTCTGCATTGTACATGTAGACCGTGCTTTGACCGGCCTGCGGCAGGATGGCAATGAAGATGACGATGATGCCGAGTCCGCCAAACCAATGTGTCATCATGCGCCAGAACAGGATGCTGAGCGGCTGCGCCTCGATGCTCGTCATGACGGTTGCGCCCGTGCCCGTAAACCCCGAGATGCTCTCAAATAAGCCGTCGAGAAGCCCGAGCGAACCGCTCAGGAGATAAGGCAGCATGCCGAGGCCCGTCGCGAGCAGCCAACCGAGGCCCGTAATGGCCGCGCCCTCGCGCATCGTCATCTGTCCCTTGCCCGACCGTCCGCGCAGCTGCAGGAGCCCGCTGACAAGGAAACAGACGAGCATCGAGACGGTAAAGGCCAAGATGCTCGGTTCCTGATTCCAGACGGCCATGGCCAGCGGCACCATCAGGATCAAGGCTTCCGCCATGACGAGGCGGCCGAGGATGTAGCATATGAGATTGTAGTTCATAAGATACCCCTTTACCAGTTCTTGCCGAAAGAGCGCACGCCGCGGTCAATGAGCACGAAGAACGAAAAGATCTCGATGCGTCCAAGCACCATGAGAAAGGCACAGAACATCTTGAGCCAGTACGGCGTCCATAAAAAGTCCCCGCTGCCGAAGAGCGCGGCCGTGCTGCCCGCGCTCGTCAGGCAGCCGGCCGCCACGCCCATGGCCTGCATCATCGAGACGCCCGAGAGCGAGATCACGAGCGCCGAGAGAGCAAAGATGGCGATGAACAGGAAAAAGAAGGACAGGATGCGTCCGACGACCTTGGCAGGCACGGCCAGCCCGTCCACCTTGATGCTCACGACCATATGCGGATGCAGCGTGTGACGGACTTCCGCCAGAGCCATGCGCAGCAGCACGAGAAAGCGGATGACCTTGATGCCGCCGCCCGCCGAGCCGATGCAGCCGCCGATGAAGACGAAGATGAAGAGCAGCAGGCGCGAAAACGGCGGCCAGTCCCAGCAGGGCGCTGAGACAAAGCCACAGGTCGACAGGAAGGACGCTGCCTGGAAAAAGCCGTAACGCAGGCTCGTCACGCCATCGCAGAGGCCGTTGCGCGAAAGATTCAGCGCAATCAGCACGCCGCCGGCCACGAGAATCATGAGGTACACCTGCCATTCCGTATCGCGCAGGAAGAGGCGGATGCTGCGCCGCTGCCAGGATTTCCAGCAGAGCAGCGGGTTGAGCGCGGCCAGCACCATCGAGATGCCGGCCGCGAGTTCCAGCGGCCAGAGGTCATACGGCATGAAGAGCGACGGATCCGCCGTACCACTGGAGGAAAGCGTCACGAGTGCACTCGTGACGGCGTCGAAGGGCATGAGGCCCGCGAGCAGGAAGAGCGCGAAGGAAAGGAGTGTCAGGACCGCGTAGATGCGGAAGCCCTGCCAGGCCGAAGAAGCCATCTTGTTCCACAGCGGGCTGAAGAAGATGCTCTGGCGTGCTGTGAGCGTGAGCCCGAAGCAGCCGCTGACCTGCGGCAGAACGGTCGTCAGGATGAGGATGAAGTTGAGGCCGCCGAGCCAGTTTAGCAGGCTGTGCCAGAGCACGAGGCTGTGCGGCATGACAAAATCCGTATACGTATAGCATGAGATTCCCGTCGTCGTGACGGCCGCCACGCTCTCGAAGAGCGCCGTCAGCGGATCGCGTATGACATCCGCGAGCACGTAGGGCATCATGCCGAAGACGGAAAGCATGGGCCAGACGAGCACCATGAAAAGCGCGCCCTCCCAGACATTGAGCTGGCGCATGTGATGCCGCCCCAGATAGCAGAAGGCTCCGCCGAGCGCAAAGGCCAGCACGGACGGCACGAGGAAGACCCAGATGTCCGTCTCGTGCCAGAACAGCCCGTCCGCCACGGGAATGAGCAGAGCGCCGCCCATGATCTCGGCCACGCGGCCCATCAGCAGCCAGAAGAGCTCGAGCTCCCAGACGCCGCGACTGGATTTCTTCATACTTACTCCCTGCCCTTGAAATACTTCATGACTTTCTTGGAATACTGCGTCTGGATGAACAGGATGGTCCTATCCCCCGGCTGCAGCACCGTCGTGCCGTTCGGGATGGCCGCTTCGCCCTCGCGGACATACGCGCAGACGAGGCACTCGCGCGGCAGCTTGGCCGCAGAGAGCGGCTTGCCGGCGACCGGCGCTCCCTCCTGCACGATGACCTCGACGGCCTCGGCCTTCGCCCCCTCGAGCAGTGAGACGGAGACGACGCCGCCGCGGCGTGCAAAAGCCAGCACCTCACTTGCAGAGAGCAGACGGGCCGAAAGAACGATATCGACGCCCACCTTTTCCATGAGTTCCACGTATTCGTTGCGCGAAACACGCACAATCGTCTTCGTGCGGTTCTCGGACATATGACGGGCCAGCAGGGCCAGCATGAGATTGAGTTTGTCATCCTCGGTCAGGCAAACGACGACGTCGGCCTCGGCCACGCCTTCTTCAGTCAAGAGATCGATATCCGTGCCGTCGCCGCAGATGGCAATGCCATCGACGAGCTTGTCGGCCATCAGGCGGCAGCGCTCGCGGTTCTTGTCGATGACCTTGACCTTGACGCCCTGCTTCTCGAGCATCGGCGCGAGGGCCCGCCCCGCGCGGCCCGCGCCAATGATGATGACGCGATGCAGCTTGCGCGCGTCGCGCTGCACGAAATTCTTGCTGAACTTCTCGATTTCCTCAGGAATGCCGATGAAATACGCATTGTCATGCGGCAGCAGGCAGTCATCGCCGTGCGGGATGATCATGCGGTGATCGCGGAAGATCATGCCGGCCAGCACGCCCTTCGGCAGCCGGATATCCTTGAGCGGGATATTCGCCAGCGGTGAATGGCGCTGCACCTTCGTCTCGAACAGGCGGATCTTGCCATGGGCAAAGTCCTCGACGTCGAGTGCGGCCGGCGTCATCAGGATGCGGTTGATTTCGTTGGCCGTGATGAGCTCCGGATTCAGCATGAGGTCGATGTCAAAATTCTTCTTGAGGTATTCGCGCGCCTCGCTCATGAACTGCATGTCGCGGATGCGCGCAATCGTATGGCTGATGCCGTGCTTCTTCGCGAGGATGCAGCAGACCATATTGACTTCGTCGCTGGCTGTCACGGCGATGAGAATGTCGGCACCGCGCACGTCGGAATCGTCCATCGTGATTGGGCTCGCACCGTTGGCATAGATGGTCAATACATCCAGCGTGTTTTTTACGGCCTCCAGCTGGCTCTCATCGTGATCGATCACCACGACATCGAACTGCTCCTTCGACAGCAGTTCCGCAATGCTGTACCCCAGCTTGCCCGCACCCACTACGACAATACGCACGACGATCCCTCCTAAAAAATCACATGCTTCATTATAACACAAAAAGCCCCCGGTACGGAAACGCCGCGAGGGCGCTCCGTAGCGGGAGCTTCCATGTTCAACAGGGGTTATTCTGCGAAAAGTTCCGTGGAGAGATAGCGGTCACCCGTATCCGGCAGCAGCGCCACGATGTTCTTGCCCTCAAACTCCGGACGCTTGGCGAGCTCGATGGCAGCAGCCAGAGCCGCGCCCGAGGAAATGCCAATCAGTACGCCCTCAACATGGGAGAACTGGCGGCCATACTTAAAGGCATCTTCGTTGGCAACGGCGATGACCTCATCGTAGACCTTCGTGTCGAGCGTTTCCGGCACAAAACCGGCGCCAATGCCCTGGATTTTGTGCGGGCCGGCCTGGCCCTTCGAGAGGACCGGGCTCGTCGCAGGCTCAACGGCTACGACACGGATGTCCTTGTTCTGCTTCTTGAGATAGTGGCCAACACCGGACAGCGTACCGCCCGTGCCGACACCTGCGATGAACGCATCGACCTTGCCGTCGAGATCATTGTAGATCTCCGGGCCCGTCGTCGCTTCATGCGCAGCCGGGTTTGCGGGGTTGGCGAACTGCTCCGGGATGAAGGAATTCGGCGTCTCCTTGGCGAGTTCCTCAGCCTTGGCGATTGCACCCTTCATGCCCCTGGAACCATCCGTCAGCACAATCTTGGCGCCGTACGCCTTGAGCAGGTTGCGGCGCTCAACGCTCATCGTCTCCGGCATCGTCAGGATGGCCTTGTAGCCGCGGGCCGCAGCAACGCTCGCGAGGCCGATACCCGTATTGCCGGAGGTCGGCTCGATGATCGTGGCACCCGGCTTGAGCTTGCCATCTTTCTCAGCCTGCTCGATCATGGCCTTGGCGATGCGGTCCTTGACGGAGCCGGCCGGATTGAAATACTCGAGCTTCACGAAGACATTGGCCTTGAGGTCATTGGCCTTGATGAAGTTGTTGGCCTTCAGCAGCGGCGTACCGCCAATCAGTTCCGTAACACTGTTGTATACCTTGCTCATGGTGAATACCTCCATTTATCTTTTGTCATCTGAAACACTTGCTTAGTTAAAACATATATGATTAATATGTTTATATATTATCACAGGCCCTGCCACTTGTCAACAGGGATTGACTTTTTCGCATAAATTTACTACCATATAGTAAACAAGAATGACATAGTATAAAAGTATGAAATGAGGTATTTATCCATGAAGATCTCTGCGAAAGGACGCTACGGGCTGGCCGCCATGACGTACCTTGCCCGCAATTACGAGGCAGGCACGCCCATCACCATCATCAGCATTTCGGAGAAGCTCGGCATCTCCAAAATTTATCTTGAGCAGGTTTTCTCCCTGCTCAAGCGCGCCCGCCTCGTCAATTCCATCAAGGGCAGTCAGGGCGGCTATCAACTGGCCCGGGCACCGCGTGAAATCACAGCCTACGATATCCTCGCCTCCATCGAGCTCTCGCTGATGGAAAAGACGGCGGCAGCCGCTCCCGACAAGATGCCGGAGCTCGACCGGGCACTCGCCGCACGCGTCTTCGATCCGCTCGACGAAGCAATCAAGAACACGTTGTCCGCTGTTTCGCTTGACAACATCCTCACGGCCATTGACCAGGAGAAGGACGCGGACAGTTTGATGTACTTCATTTAATGAAGCACCAAAGAAACATTAACGTACTCTTAATAAACTCCAGATTCAATCAACAAAACCCATCAACTCTGCCAAACATCGTCGCAAATACTCGCATTTTATGCGCAGGAAGCGGCGAAAACCGTTAAAATTATGAACGATATGGAATCATTCCTATAGAAAACGTTCTCTCACTGGAAATAAATCCACAAAATCCGCTGTTTTCCGCGAGTCTGCAGGAATATACTATTTCACAAGCCACTTGAGATATAGTATAATACTCGGTAGTTGTTGAGGATACGCCCCTATCCTTCCCAACGCTGACAACAACCCGTAACACATTCTCGACGGTATGGCCACGCCGTACCATGGTTTTGTTGGAGGTGTTTTCCCATGATGATGGATGACATTCGTGTTATCATCGCTAAGGGTCCCTTCTCCGCGGAAGACGCGCAGTACTACATCGAACGTATCAAATCGAAAACGAAGTTTACATTGAAGAAAGTGACGTTTACCCGCACCGATACGTATCTGGATATCCGCTATTCGTTTGCCGATATCCCCTTCGAGCGTATTCGCCGGATCCCCTTAGCCGATTTGCCAGAGCGCCGCGCGGTGAACAACTGATAGCAGCCTGTGGCATGCAAAAGCCCCGGAACCATCTGGTTCCGGGGCTTTTGTCATGAAAAAATCAGGCTCAGCGGGTAAAGTGAAAGGAATCGAGCTCCCAGAGGCGTCCCGTGACGGATTCGAGCGGAGCATCGGCATGAATGCGCAGTTCCGGGCGGATATTCTTCTCGGGGAATACCAGCATGCTCGCCACTTCCTCACCGTGCTGGAAGAAGGCTTCAACAGCCGTGCGGTCAACAAAGAGCTGCAGGGAGAGCATGCGGTCGACAAAGAGCTTGAAGCGGCGCACGCCGCGGCCGCCATGCTTCATGCCCGTGCGGTCGATCGTCATGACCTGCGTCGTGCGGTCATAGGAAAAGACGGTCGTCTCCAGGCCGTAAGCGAGCGTCAGGCTGATGTGCTGCGCCTTGCCCAGCGTGAGGTCGAGCAGGGCTTCCGTGCCGTCAAAGAGCTGCTCGGTGAGATTCTGCTCCATGTCCATATCGATGTCGATGGCCGTCTCCTCGATGCGCAGGGCCTTGAGCTCACGGGCCGGACGTGAATAGATGTGCCCCTGACGCAGGGAGAGCACGCGTGGCAGCGTCAGGCTGAACATCCAGCCCTTCTCACGCGTCGGATATTCATCGTCCTTGTCCGGCATGCCCATCCAGCCCAGCAGGATATGACGTCCCTCGTGCTGGAAGACTTGCGGCGCATAGAAATCAAAGCCGTGGTCGAGTTCCTGGAACTTCGAATGCTGCATCATATCGAGGCTGTCGAGGGAGAGATGGCCTGCGATATAGCCGGCCTGATAGATGTTCTGGCGGTCGAACTCGCGCGCTTCAAGGCCCTGCGGGCAGAAAATCAGCGCGTCATAAGCGCCGAAATGCAGAAGATTCGGGCATTCCCACATGTAACCGAAGTGCCCGAGACGCGTCTTGAGCTCGCCGAGATTCTTCCAGCCCTCTTTCGTCTCCTCGTAGATGAGCACGGTGCCGCGCGGTTCCTGTTCGTCGGCCTGCGCACCGATGACGAAGTAGCGCTTGCCATGACGGTGGAAGAGATACGGATCACGGAAATGACCCGTGATGCCTGCGGGGCTGTCCGGCACGGCAATCACGCCCTTCTCCACCGAGCCGTCTTCCTGCAGCGTGCCGAAGCGCTGCGCCGGCGTGCGGATGCCGTCATTCTTGGCATTGCAGGTGTAGAAAACATGGACCCTGCCCTTTTCCGTGAAGCCGCAGCCGGAATAGCAGCCGTCCTTATCGTGTTCGTCACTCGGCCAGAGCGAAAGTTCCGGCAGAGAATAATGCACGAAATCACGCGTCCGGACGTGAGCCCAGCACTTGTTCTTGTGCTCGCAGCCCAAGGGGTTCCACTGATAGAAGATATGGTATTCGCCATCGGCGTACGTCAATCCATTCGGGTCATTGATGAGGCCGAACGGCATTTCGAGATGGAAGCGGTTGTGCCAGCGGTCCGTCAGCGGGAAACCGGCCGCGACCCTCGCATCGATGGCTTTCTTGTCAAAATGTTCCATGAAAATTCCTCCCGATACAGAAAAAGGGCTGCCGTTGCGGCAGCCCTGATTACTTCTTACTGTTCGTCCTCTTTTTCCGGGTTGAACAGCGTGAACGTCAGCGCAAACGCTACGGCAAATCCAACAACATTGACGAGGATGTACTGCGGCAGATGGTCAAGGTAGAGGAGTGTGCCAGGCAGGACCGTGATGCCCATGCCCGTACCGGCAAGATGCAGGAAACCCGCGATGCCGCCTGCGCAGGCGCCGCCCGCGAGTGCGTAGAGGAACGGCTTCATGAGGCGCAGGTTGATACCGAAGATGACCGGTTCTGTGATGCCGAGGAAGGCCGGCACGATGGAAGAAATGTAGAGTGCACGCTTCTTCTTGTTCTTCGTGCGGGCAGCCACGGCTGCGGCAGCACCGCCCTGAGCGATGATGGCGCCCGTGATGATCGCGTTGAAGGGATCGACGCCCGTCGAGGCGAGCAGCTGGACTTCCAGGGCATTGAAGACGTGATGGACGCCGAAGACGACGATGACCTGATGCAATCCGCCGACGATGAAGCCGCCGACGCCGTACGGCAAAGCGAGGAAGGTCTGGATGGCGCCGAAGACAGCAAGTTCGATCCAGTGCATGATTGGGCCGACGATCAGGAGGCCGAGAATCATGGAGATGAAGAGCGTCAGGAACGGCGTGACGATGAGGTCAATGACATCCGGGATGAAGGTCTTGAGCCATTTCTGCAACTTGGCCGCAAAGATGCCGAGCACGAGAGCCGGCAGTACGGAGCCCTGATAGCCGACGACCGGCACGCTGAGTCCGAAGATGTCCATCATGATGGGCTGAGCCTGACCGGCGGCAATCGCGTAGGCATTCGGCAGCTGCGGGGCAACGAGCATGAGGCCGAGGACGATGCCGATGACCGGCGTGCCGCCGAAGCGCTTCGTCGTGGACCAGCAGACGAGTGCCGGCAGGAAGGCAAAGGCCGTATCCGTGAGGATCTGGCTCATGCGCAGAACGTTGTCGCTGAACTGGACGCCCATGCTCAGGCAGGCGCCGCGCAGGCCCATGAAAAGACCGGTTGCGACGAGAACGGGAATAATCGGCACGAAGACATCGCCGAGCGTGCGGGAAATCTTCTGTGCGACCGACATCTGCGCGTAGGCTTCCGCCTTGTTGTTGCTGGCACCGGCGAGATCCGTGCCGGCAACGAAGACATCGTATACCTTGTCGACAAAGCCCGTGCCGAGGATGATCTGGTATTGGGCAGCGGCGAAGAACTGGCCCTTGACGCCGTCGATATTCTCAATGGCTTTCTCGTTGAGCTTCGTCTTGTCGACGATGATGAGGCGCAGGCGCGTGGCGCAGTGCTCAGCACTGCGGACATTCTCACGGCCGCCGACATACTTCCAGATGAGCTTTGCGACGCGCTCTTCCTTCGACAAACCGCTGAGGTCTTCCTCCGGTTCGGCCGGAGTCTCTGCTGCCGGCTCGGACGAAGCTGGCGCTTCCTCTGCTGCCTCTTCATTGACCGTCGTGATTTCCTTGTCGCCGAGAGCCACCGTCACCTTGCCGTACTCAAAGGCATTCGTCACGAGGACCGGTGTCGTCGTATCGTAGCCGGCGCCCTTGATGCCTTCCGGATCGAACTCCAGCAGCAGCTGGCCGCGCTTGACGCGATCGCCCTGAGCGATCTTGGCGTCGAAGAACTTGCCGCCGAGCTGGACCGTATCGATGCCGACGTGAATCAGGATATCCGCGCCGTTATCGGCATGGATGCCGATGGCATGCTTCGTATCGAACAGCACGGTGACTTCGCCGTCGACCGGCGAGTAAACCTTGCCGTCCGGATTCTTGACAGCCGCGCCCTTTCCCATGGCACCGCTGGCAAAAGCCGGATCCTTGACATCCTTCAATTCGATGAGCTGTCCATTGAGCGGACTGTCCAAGCGAATCTCTTTCATGAGATGGTTCCTCCTTTTCTCATTCCGTTTCCTTCCTTACTGCTCCAAATCACCAAAAATCCAGGTGCCCCCTGACGCCTGACCGGGAATCCCTGCGGCTTATTGTGAAACCGTTTTCATAGTTCTAGTGTATAGCACAGGACCCCGTTTGTCAAGCAAAAACATCACTCCACGAGGAGGTCCCGGAACTTCGTATACTCCTTCTGGAAGAACAGGTTGACCGTATCGACCGGGCCATTGCGGTGCTTGGCGATGATGACTTCCGTGAGGTTCTTGTTCTCCGTATCTTTATCATAATAATCCTCGCGATAGAGGAACATGACGATATCGGCATCCTGCTCAAGGGAACCGGATTCACGCAGGTCAGAGAGCATCGGGCGCTTGACTTGGCGCGACTCGACGGAGCGCGAGAGCTGGGAAAGCGCGATGACCGGCACGTTGAGCTCGCGCGCCAGCGCCTTGAGAGAACGAGAGATCTCGGAAATCTCCTGCTGGCGATTGTCGCCATTCTTGCTCGGACGTCCCTGCATGAGCTGCAGATAGTCGATGACGATGAGGTCGAGGCCGTGTTCGGCCTTGAGGCGGCGTGCCTTGGAACGCAGATCCATGACGGTGATGCCGGCCGTATCATCGATGAAGATGGGCGCCTTGTTCAGGCGGTCAGCCACGGTGACAAGCTTGTTCCACTCCTCATCATCGAGCTGGCCCGTGCGCAGGCGCTGGGAGTCAATGCCGCCTTCGGAACAGAGCATGCGCTGCATGAGCTGTTCCTTGCTCATCTCAAGTGAGAAGAAGGCAACCTTGCCGCCGTGCAGGCCCACATACGAGGCGATGTTCAGCGTGAAGGCCGTCTTACCCATGGACGGGCGGGCTGCGACGAGGATGAGGTCCGAGGGCTGCAGACCGCTCGTCAGCTTATCGAGGTCCTTGAAGCCCGTCGACAGCCCCGTGATACCTCCTTTTGATTCGTACAGCACATTGATGCGCTCAAAAGTGCGCATGAGAATCTTCTTGATGGGCTCAAAACCGCCGCCCCCCTGCGAACCCGCCACGGAGAGGATCTTCTGCTCGGCCGCATCCATGATGTTCTCGACCGTATCCGCATCTTCATAGGCTGCGCCGGCGATTTCCGTAGCCGCATCGATGAGACGGCGCAGCTCGGCTTTCTCCTTGACGATCTTGGCGTGATACGACACGTTGGCAGCCGTCGGCACGGCATTTGCGATAGCCGTGATGAACGGCAGGCCGCCGACCTTCTCGAGCTCGCCCGTCTTGCGCAGCTGCTCGGTAAGCGTGACGAGATCCACGGCTTCGTCATGTTCGGTAAGGTCAAGCATGGCCTCGTACACATGACGGTGCGCCTCGCGGTAGAAGTCCTCGGGCTGCAGGATCTCCTGCACCTCGACGATGGCCTCTTTCTTGATCATCATGGCGCCCAATACGGCCTGCTCCGCCTCAATATTCTGCGGCGGCACGCGATCTGGTAATGCCATTTATGCTTCCCCCTCAAAAATCAAACGGAATGCTTCTTCCGCCGTGGCAACGGCATGGATATCAAGGCCCAGAAGATCCGGCGGGATATCCTTCTCGTTTTCCTTCGGGATCACGAGCGTCCTGATGCCGGCCTGCCGCGCACCATACGCCTTCTCGAAAACGCCGCCCACGGGGCGCACGCGTCCCGCCAGCGAAATCTCACCCGTGACCGCGACATCCTGACGAATCCTGCGGCCCGTGACGGCACTGACGATACAGGCCAGGATGGCTGTGCCGGCACTCGGTCCATCGATATTGCCGCCGCCGATGACGTTGATGTGGACATCGTAGTCATGGATATCCTTGCCCGTCAGCTGGCGCATGACGGAAGCCGCATTGAACACCGAATCCTTGGCCATGCTGCCGGCCGTCTCATTGAAGCGCACCGTGCCCTTGCCTTTCTCACGTGCGGGGAACGCCACGGCCTCAAACTCGATGACCGATCCCAAGAAGCCGGCGACGCCCAGGCCGAAGATGTGGCCGATCTCCGCCGTATTGCGTGCCTTCTTTGTCACGAACTGAGACAGGCGGGAAACCTGTGCCACCTCGTAGACAGCCTCTTTGCTGATGACGAGGCCGTCCGCAGCGGTCTTGTCCGCGGCCTGCTCCAGGGCCAGGCTGTAAGCATCGGCCAGGATGTTGATGGCCTTGCGGCCTTCAATCGTGTATTCGGCAATCAGCGAGGCCACGCCGTCAGCGAGATGGGCCTTGAGCTTTGCGGCCGCATTCTCGACGATTGCCTCGATGTGCTTCGGCGTCAGCGGCTCGAAGTAAATCTCAGCACAGCGCGAGCGCAGGGCCGGATTAATATGGCTGGCATCGCGTGTCGTCGCACCGATGAGCACGAAATCTGCCGGCGCTCCCTCCTCAAACAGCTTCTTGATGTAGGGCGGAACCTTGGGGTCGGTCGGGTCATAATACGACGACTCAAAGTAAGCCCGCTTGTCCTCGAGAACCTTCAGGAGCTTGTTCTGGAGCATGGGATCCATCTCGCCAATCTCATCGATGAACAGGATGCCGCCGTGAGCCTCGGTGACAAGACCGGGCTTCGGCTCCGGCACACCGCTGTCCGCCAGGCTCTTCTGCGCTCCCTGATAGATGGGGTCGTGAACGGAACCCATCAGGGGATCCGTGATCTCGCGCGGATCCCAGCGCAGGACCGTGCCATCCGTCTCCACGAACGGAGCATCTTCACGGAACGGCGATTCCGGTTTTTTCTTGGCAGCCTCGAGCACGAGGCGGGCCGCCGTTGTCTTGCCGACGCCCGGGGGCCCGTAGAGCAGGAGATGCTGCGGATACGGAGAACTGAGCTTCGAGAGCAGGGCCTTGACGGCTCTCTCCTGCCCCACGATTTCCGAGAAGGACTGCGGACGCAGGAGTTCCATAACGGACTGTGTCAGATGGATGGATTCCAGCTGCTCGAGCTTCTCGCGCTTCTTGGCATCCTGCGGCGTCTCGGCATTCTGTTTCTCTTCCTTGATGACCTGGCGGCGGATATCCTCGACGTAATCCTCATGTTCCTTCTCGAGCTTCTCGTTGACCTTCTTCTCAATGCTGTCCTCGACCGTACGGCGCGCCCGTATGTCCGCAATGCGTTCGGATAGCTGCAAAAGGATGTCCGGCAGCTCCGATTCTTTCGGCACCGGCTGGATGAGCGGATCCTCCTCCAGGATGCGCTGCAGTGCGAGCACCCGTTCGCAGCGGTCTTCCGAGCGCAGGAGCTGCATGGCATTCATGCGGCCGGCCCGGATGACGAGATTCTCCGTGCCGAGCAGAGTCGCCAGCGACTGGTAGAGTGCATCGATCTCGCGATCGATAGGCTGCAGTGCCGGCGGCTCCTGTGGGGATTCCGGCTTGTGCTGCTTATGGGAAAATAATTTATCAAAAATACTCATATGCCTTGCTTAAATCCTTATAAATTTCTATAGTAAAAAACCTTTCCCCGCAGAGACGTGATGGCCTCGGCCATCGCGCCCGCCAGCAGGAAAAGGTTTCAGATCATACCGCAGTGGCCTGTGGTCATTCTGCGACAATATTGACCTTGATCTTGCTCGTGATGGACGGATGAACCTTGATAACGGCCTCATAGACGCCCGTTCCCGTCACTTCACCCTGCAGGGTGATCTTGCGCTTATCGATCTCGATGTGCTGTGCCTTGAGTGCAGCGGCGACATCCTTGCCCGTGACACTGCCGAAGAGCTTGCCGCCCTCGCCAATCTTGACGGGGATCGTCACTTCAACCTTCTCGAGCTGCTTGGCCATGAGGCGGGCCTCATCGGTCGCCATGGCTTCCTTGCGGGCCTTGGAACCAGCCTGCGCCGTTGCCACATTGAGATTCTGTGCCGTTGCGAGCACTGCTGCCTTGCGCGGCAGCAGAAAGTTGCGGCCGTAGCCCTCCGATACCTCGACGATATCGCCTTTCTTGCCCAGTTTCTTAACGTCCTGCTGAAGTATTACTTTCATCTTTATCAGACTCCTCTATGTATTTGCGGGCGATCTCGATCGCCTGCTGTTTGATATCTTCCAATTTGGCACCCTTGATCTGCGCGCCGGCCACATTCTGATGACCGCCGCCGCCAAAGGCCTCCATGATGACCTGTACATTCATGTCGCCCGTCGAGCGCGCACTGATGCCCACCGTATCCTCCGAAAGCTGGAAGACCACGATGCTCATGCAGACATTCTCGATGCGCAGCAGTGAATCGGCTGCCTGTGCGGCAATGACCTGGCCATTCGACATGATCTCGGGACAGGTCGAGACGATGAGCCCGCCCGGATAATACTCCGAACGCGCCTTCGTGCGCGCCAGGGCCACCGTCGTCTCGTAATCCGTGCGGAACAGATGGCGTACCATGACGGGATCGGCGCCGCTGCGCCGCAGATAGGCCGCCGCATCAAAGGTGCGCACACCCGTCTGCACGGCAAAATTCTTCGTATCGACGACAATACCAGAGTAAAGAGCTGTCGCTTCGACGCGCGAAAGCACGAGATTCTCGCTAAAATACATCAGGAGCTCCGTGACGAGCTCACTCGTCGAGCTCGAAGCCGGCTCGATGTAGACGAGCAGCGGATTCTTGATGAAATGCTCGCTGCGGCGATGGTGGTCGATGACGATGACGCGGTGAATGCGTTCCAAGAGGGATGGATCCGCCACGAGATGCGGGATATGCGTATCGACGACGATGAGCACCGGATTGAGCGCTGTCATATTGACAAGCTCATTGGCCCGCACGATGATATGGCGATAACTCTCATCATCCTTCATAATATCCGCGAATTTATCAATGCCTTCATTCATGTCTGAAAGCACGAGATGCACCGGCTTGTTGAGCTGGCGGGCCATCTTGGCCACGCCCATGGCTGCGCCGAAGCAGTCAAAGTCCTCGTTGTGATGGCCCATGACGTAAATCTCGTCGGCACCGTCCATGATTTCACGGATGGCATGTGCGACCACGCGGGCCTTGACGCGCGTATGCTTCTCCACAGCCTTGGCACGGCCGCCAAAGAACTGTGTCTTGCCGCCAATCTGCACAGCCACCTGGTCGCCGCCGCGGCCAAGTGCCAGATCGAGGCCGGCCTGAGCCTGTGCGCCGAGCTCCGCCATGCTCTGCGTATCCGCAACCGCCACGCCCATAGAGAGCGTGACCGGCAGGCGGTTCGTACTCTGAAGCTGGCGGACCTTGTCGAGGATGTCGAACTTGCCGGCAATGGCTTTGTCGAGCGACTGTCGTTCCAATATGACGATGTAGAGATCATCGGAAACGCGGCGCATAAAGCCGCCAAGACTCTTCATCCAGGCATCGAGCTGCTGGTTGACCGAAAGCAGCAGTGCCGTGCGTTCCGCCTCATCCTGACCCTGGATGACCTCATCGTAATTGTCAATCTGGATGTAGACGAGAACCGTGCGGCTGCCCTTGAAGGTATTGCGCAGCTGCTCAAAACTCGTGATGTCCTGAACGTAGAGCGCCATCAGCGGCTGCTGATGCGGCGGCACTGGTACCGGCCGGTAGCGCACCTGATAGTAATGGTCTTCATGTGCAAAGACGTACTCGCCCACCGTTCCCCAGACCGGTCCTATGATGAGGCCCGGCCATATATCCTTGGCATCCGTATCCTGCTCGGGTTTCTCGCCGGCATACTCCTTGATGCGGTCATTGCACCACTGGATGCGCCCCTCCTCGTTGACGATCAGAATGGCCTGAGGAAGATCCTCGATGGCATAATTCATCATCTCATTGAGGTTGCGCACGACGTTGCGGCAGTAACGCTGAAACCGGCGTGAACGGTCGGAGCAGCGCTCCCGTGCAAAGGATGCCAGGCAGAGCCAGACGACAAAGGCAATGGCCGCAATGAACTGGTTGTAATACGATAATATGCCGATGAGCACCAGCATGATGAGCAGGTGTATCGTCAGATCGATCCATGCCGAGAGATTTCGCGGCATTTTTCTCACCTCATTTCTATTCCGACAATCCCTTATGACCGGCCGCCAAAACGGCGCCGATAGTCAAAGACCATGTCGAAAAGGCCCGTAAAGGCCAGGACCTGCGAAAGCGGTCCTCCCATAAGGACCAGTATGTACAACATCAAACGCAGAGGACGCCGCACACGATATCGTAACAAAACGTAACTCATGAGAGAAAGCCCCTGAACAATGCCGGCAAACATCGCCACCATATTTAAATTCATCGCTGTTTGATAAAGCCACTGAAGCTCCCGCGTGCCTCCCCAGTAAAGGCCCACCAGGGCAAAGCCAAAAATATAGAGAAAAACCTGTGGCAAGTGCCACTCAGAAAAGGGAGGCAGATGCGGTACCTGGTACCCAAGACGATGCAGGACACGGCAACCGATCAGATAACCAACTGCGGTATCCATCAGCCCCATGGCAGCAACAATAAGTGGCATCAGCAAGCTCAAAAATTCCAAGCTGTGCGTTATTTCCGCACGGCTCTTATCCAAGGCCGCCGGATCCATTCCCATCTGTTCGTACACCGTGAGGCTCTGATTAACGCTGCTTTGCAGAGCATTCAGTTCCAAGGTCAGTGGATTGACAGCCGTTATGAGGAACAAAATCCCCAAAGACAACAGCTTGGCCACGACCGAAACGAGCAGTGCCGAGCCAAAGGTCTTCGATCCCGACCACTGTCTGCGAAAGGCCACGCCGAGCATGAGCCCCGTCGGGGCAAAGGAAATGACCATGCGCAGCGACAGCAGAGGCTCGATGAGCAGGGCCATGATGATGCCGGATACGAGAACGGCCATGATGCCCCAGCGCATTCCATGGCGAACGACCAGGACAATGATGGGCAAAGCCCACACGAGTGCCGCCACCATACCGATGACAGGCAGGTAGACGGCGGCCAGCGCCAGGATGACAGTCAAAGCAGAAAGCAGGCTGCTTTCTGTCAAGGGCTTGAGTCTATAGGAAGTCATTTCTTCATCCTTTCCTTATTTTAGGCTATTCTCCATTATACCAGATAAAAAAGACCTTGTCTTGCAAGCTGGTACTAACAAAAAGGCGGGGCTGCAATATAGGGATGAGCAGCAGAAAAGGCGGGGAGAAACGGGCAACGCTCCGCGAAGTCAATCTGCTAAAACTATTTTTCCCCGCAGAATTAAGCCTGACAAAAGAGCTAAACGCGCTTACGCTTGAACGGACGCTCTTTTGCCAGGAGTCCGGTTTGGGAAAAATAGCTTCTTAACGCAGATTGCCAAACGCTCCACTTATGCCCATTTCTCCCCTCCCCGTCCAGCATACTGGCATTGGCCTGTTGACGCCACTGGCCCGAGCGGAGGCATGTATTTTGCCTGCAGGAGCGCAGCGATTGCCCGCAGGGATGGGACCCGATACAACATATCATAGCGCATCGATGTCAAAACGCCGCGGTATGCGGCGAGGATCCGTTTATGCTTGTCGCAAGTTGGGTCACATTCAGCGGAGCGACGAAGCCAAAATACATGCCGCAGCGCCGACCGTTGCCCGGCTACCCCCGGCTATGCATCACCAACAAAACAAAGCTGCCATATCAAACGCACTTCAATCTGACATGGCAGCTTCCTGTATCTGTTTATTTGACCTGTGTCGTCGCGACGCCGTACAGCACCGCATCGCCCTTCGTCTGGATGAAGAGCTCCGTACCCGCCGGCAGGTTCACATCCTTGCCGTGCACGAATGCACCGGCGACCACACCGATTGGCCCGAGGATCGCAATGCCCGCGATGCTCGCACCTGCTGCCATCGCGAGATTCTTCATCTCTTTCTTGGCCTCTTCGCCGATATACGTATCGACATACGTCCCGTCAATCGACTTCGTCTTATTGAAGTCAATCTGCACCTCGGCATTGCGGCCGAAGTTGCGTGCCTGTTTTACCTTCGTGACCGTGCCCTCGCCCGGCAGGCCCTTGGCAAAGACGAGCTTGCCATCGACGAGTACATCCTGCGACACCTGATAGCGGATCGTATCGCCGACTTTCAGGTTATTCGAGTTGACCGGCGTCACCAGCGCAATCTTCACGAGCGTATCGGACGGCACGCGCACCTGCGAAAGCGGCAGTTCTGCACTGCCGAACGAGGCCTGCGAAAGCTTTGCCAGGCGTTCACGGTAAGTCCCTGTACCCGTCTTGCCCGTCAAATCCATCTCGAGATTGGCCACGCGCGTATCGACGGGGTCCATGCTGACCTCATGGCCGATATTCCATTCCACGGCATTGAGGTCCGCGAGCAGCGACGGCTTCGTGCTGTTCGTATAGACTTCATTATAGATGGCATTGACGCGGGCCATCATGCTGCCCGTACGGTGCGTGCCGTCATAGTCCTTCTCGAGCCTGTTGATCCGGTCGATCAGCGCGCCGGTCTGCTCCGTGCCATACGTGTCCTTCTCGACTGCACCGAGCTTATCCTGTACGGTTTCGGGCGTAGCTGCCGCCGTGATTCCCATGGAAGACACCAGGAGGACGGCACTCAGCAGCACGCTGAGGAGCTTGTGAAATTTCATAGATTGAACCTCCATTCATCTGGCATTACGCCGTATTGTGCTGGTATTGTTTCGTTCATGATTCTTATTCTGGCATAGTTCGAATAAAAAGGCAAGACGAAAACCCATCAATTTTTCGGGTCGAACCCCTGTGATTCTTCATAAAGCGAGACTTTCGTCTCTTTATTGTGATAGCCATCAGGCTCCGGATGGATCATGATGTCAAAGGTGCCGAATTCCTTGCGGATAAGCTGCTCGAGCTCATCGCAGATGGCGTGTACCTGAGAGAGATGCATCGTACCGTCAAACAGCACATGGACGTCGAGCAGCTTATAGGAGCCCGAGCGGCGCGTCCGCAGGCAATGGCAGCCGCGCACCTCCGGCACACTCTCGATGATCTTGCGGATGCGCTCCTCCTCTTCTTCCGGCAGGCTCGCATCCGTGAGCTGCATCGTCGAATCGACGACCATGCGCCAGCCGGCGCGAAAGATGATGCCGGCGACAAAGATGGCGATGAGCGGATCGAGCCAGGCCCAGCCCGTGATCTGCATGAGCACGAGGCCCAGGAGTACGCCGACAGAAGTCCAGATATCCGCGCGCAGGTGCAGTCCGTCGGCTTCGAGTGCCTGCGAGCCCGTTTCTCTGGCCACCCGGATCAGGCGATGTGAGACAAAGAAATTGATAACGATGGATATGCCCATGATGGCAATGCCGTAGCCGAGCATCTCGGGGACCCGGCTCTCCGCAAACTTCATCACGGATTCATACAGGATGCCGATGGCCGCCGCCACGATTAGCAGGGCTTCGACGGCCGCCGACAGGTTCTCGTACTTGCCATGGCCGTAATCGTGTTCGGTGTCCGGCGGCGTCACAGACTTCCTCACTGCCCAGAATGCAATGAGTGCGGCAATGAGGTCGACGCCTGAATGCAGGGCTTCCGAAATGAGGCTGACCGCTCCGACATAGATGCCGACCGCCAGCTTCAGGAGCACCAGCGTCGTATTGGAAAATATGGATAAATAAGCGGTCCGCTGTTTTAAAGCAGCGCTTTTGGACATATGGATTTCCCCCTAAAAATAATAGCAGCGTAAAACGAAAAACAGCTGGACAAAGAAACTCCGCCCCGCTATAATGAACTTGTCGAGTGATCGACCTACTCAAAAGCACTTATATTTTATACTATGTTCTTGCTTTAAGGGCACCTCTTGGTGCCCTTCTTTTTTTGCCCATTTCCCTGCCTCCCTCCGGGATATGGAAAAGAAATGAGGCTCATTCTCTTAGAAAAAAGAGCCGGCCCTTACGGGCTGGCTTTTATTCATTTGACGACGATGACGCCGTGCTGATGATGAATTGTACGATTTCATTCATGGGTGAAGACGACGCGTAAGCACGCGGCGCTTCCACGGTATCGCTTGATTGCAGGACATCTTTCGTATCGTAACGCTGTACCTCCGAATGGAAGATCTGATAGGTCCTCTTATCCGGATCGAAACGCATCGCGTAGAGATAGCGGCGGTTGAGATCCGCCCGCACTACAGCGACATCGGCATTCCAGAGCGTGCGCTGCGCATCGTTCTCAACGATGGTTTCCGGTGCGATGGTATCGACATCGACATAGTAACCCGTCGAACCGTTCGCATCGACAAATTCCATATGTTCCTCGGCCAGGCAAATACTGCTCAAAAGCACCATGCAGACGGCCAGCAGGCAAGCAATCCTGCGAAAGTTCATCCTATAATCCCGCTTTCTTCTTTCTTGAACGTCCGTGACGTCATCTCTCTATCTTCATATCTTCAGCGTATGGCCACACGATCAGCACATACATCTTATAGTATACAACGAAACAGATAAAAAAACAAAAGGCTTGTTCAAGCGGAGAATGGCTTTCACAATCAGCAGATGCGCGGCACCAGATTGCCGAGCGGCATATCGACGATGCGGATGCCGCCTATACCCGTACGCAGGCCGACCTGGCCCGGCGCCTCGGACGTAACTTCGCCGATAAGGCAGGCATCTTTGCCGTACGGATTATCACGCATCACAGAGAGGACTTCATCGGCTTTCTCAGCCGGCACGAAGGCGATGCATTTGCCCTCGTTGGCCAGGTAAAGCGGATCGAAGCCCAGGATGTCGCAGACGCCGCGGACCTCTGGACGCACCGGCAGGGCATCCTCTTCAATGAGTACACCGCAGTGCGAGGCTTCCGCAATCTCATTGAGCACCGCTGCCACGCCGCCACGCGTCGGATCGCGCAGCACCGCGATATCGGGTGCCGCGTCCAGCATGGCCTTCGTCAGGGAGTTCAGCGGCGCACAGTCCGTCTTGATTGTATCCGGCAGTTCAAGTCCGTGACGGCCGGCCAGAATGGTGGCCGCATGATCGCCGATGAAGCCGGACAGGAGGATTTTCATGCCGGGCTGCACGCGACGCGGCGAGATATGCGTGCCGGGAATGATGTCGCCGATACCGGCCGTATTGATGAAAATACCGTCAGCCTTGCCGCGCTCTACCACCTTCGTGTCGCCCGTGACGATGGCGACGCCGGCCTTTGCCGCCATCTCATGCATCGTGTGGGCAATCTTGCGAAGATCTGCAATCGGGAAACCTTCTTCAAGAATCATGCCGACTGAGATGTAACGCGGTACAGCACCCGTCATCGACAAATCATTGACCGTGCCGCAGATGGCGAGCTTGCCGATGTTGCCGCCGGCAAAGAACAGCGGGCGCACGACGTAGGAATCCGTCGTGAATGCCACATTGCCGCTCATCTTGACCTGGGCTCCATCGTGAAGTTCATCGAGCAGCGGATTCGAGAACTCCGGCAGGATGACCTCCTGCATGAGTTCCTGGCTCATCTTGCCGCCGGCGCCATGCGCCAGGGTAATGTATTCATCTGCCATATTCAAATCTCCCTTGTCCATATTTATACCAGGCCGCACAGACGCCTTCCACCGACACCATGCAGGGGCCTACGGCATGCGTCGGCACGCAGACCTTGCCAAAGAGCGGGCATTCCTTTGGCGTCACGATGCCGCGCAGGACCTCGCCACAGCGGCAGCCCGGCTTGTTCTTCCCCATTGGTACGTCGAGCGGCAGCAGACGTTCGATATCGTACGCGCCAAAGGCGTCCCGCATGCGCAGACCCGATTCGGGAATCACGCCAATGCCGCGCCAGGCCGCATCAGCGGGCTCATAGACGAGTTCCGTGGCCTTGCGGGCCGCAGGGCTGCCACCCGGATGGACGACGCTGCCATACTCGTTCTCGATGCGTGCAGCGCCTTCTGTCACCTGCTTCATGAGGCGATAGAGCGAGCGCAGGATCTGCAGCGGCTCAAAGCCCGTGACAACGCCTGGCATGTGATACTCATCCACAAGGAACGAAAAGACTTCCGTACCCGTGATGACCGAGACATGGCCCGGCAGGATAAAGCCGTCGACGCGGACCTCCGGATCATCGAGCAGAGCCCGCAGCGCCGGCGGCACAAGCTTCTGCGCCGACAACATGTAGAGATTCGTGAGGCCCTGTTCTCTGGCAGCCAGCACCGTGGCCGCCGCCGTCGGAGCCGTCGTCTCAAAGCCGACAGCCAGGAAAATGACCTTCTTATCAGGATTTTCCTTCGCTACCTGCAAACTGTCAAGCGGCGAGTAAACGATGCGGATGTCCGCGCCTTCCGCCTTGGCTTCCATCAGACTCGACGTCGAGCCCGGAACCTTGAGCATATCGCCGAAGGTCGTCAGGATGACATCGTCGCGCTTGGCATACGTGATGGCCTTGTCCATGTAATCATCGGGCGTCACGCAGACCGGACAGCCCGGGCCCGACACGAGTTCCACCTTGGGAGGCAGCATCTGGCGCAGTCCCGCGCGGAAGATGGCGACGGTATGCGTGCCACAGACTTCCATGAAGCGCAGGGTATGATCCGCCTGCTCTGCCATGCGGCCGATTTCTTTAACAAGGCGGGCCGCCAGTTCCCGTTCTTCCTGTTTCGTCATACCTGACCTCCGGCAGCGCCCTCAGGGATATCGTTGACCGTGCGCGGTGCACCATTCATCTCCGCGAGCAGTGCATTCGTCTCCTCAACTTCTTCCTGCGTGACCGTTTGGATGGCAAATCCGGCATGGACGAGCACGAAGTCCCCCACCTTCGTTTCCGGCAGGAGCATCAGGCTGATATCGCGCGTAACGCCTGCGATATCCACCTTGCCCACGGAATCCTCCACTGCAATTACCTTAGCGGGAACGGCTAAACACATTTTCCATCAACCTCCATGTGCGGATCATTCCATCTGATTCTTGACATCTTCTTCCGCAACGATGTCGTAATCCATTGCGCGGACCTCCTGACGCGGACGTGGCGTGATGCCCCAGTCCTTCAGGACGCCAATGGCCTCTTCCACCACAGCCGGCAAGAGATCCATCATGCCCGGGCTGAGCTCAACGCCGGCCTCCAGGTCAAAGGGCTGTGCACCGAGCACGACGACTTCCGGGACCTTGTGGCCCGTGACCGTCAGGAGTGCGAGGACATCCTGGATGCCGACCTCATGCGCGCTGAGCTTGTCCTGGAAATGTACCATGACCTCATCGTTGTGCAGATGGAACCGCGTGCCGGGCTCGGCGCCGCCATTGATAGAATCGATGACGAGCAGCTTCTTCGTACCCGTCACATACTGCGTGAGCTCGATGCCGAGCGTGCCGCCGTCAATGACCTGCACCTCTTCGGGAAATTCATAATGGCGGTCCAGATACTCCGCGACGCGCACGCCGAAGCCTTCATCGCGCAGGATGACGTTGCCGACACCGAGGATCGTGACCTCAGCCGGATGAAGCACATTATCAGGCGTTACGCCCGGTTCGCTGCCATTACCGAATGCATCCTTCATTTTGCGCACCTCTCCTTCTTTTCTTTGACGCGTGCGAGCAGCCAGTCGCACCAGGTGTCGAGGCCCGTTTCCTGCGTGCAGGAAACCTCGACGACCGTCATGCCTGGATGCAGCGTCGTGATGTCGTCTTTGGCCGCAACCATATCGAAATTGCAGTACGGCAGAAGGTCCGCTTTATTGAGCAGGGCAATCGCCGATTCCTTGAAAATCAGCGGATACTTCATGGGTTTGTCATCGCCCTCCGTAATGGAAAGCACGACGCCTTTGTCGTCTTCGCCCACGGCAAATTCCGCCGGGCAGACGAGGTTGCCGACATTCTCGACGACGAGCAGATCGAGATGGTCGAGGTCGAGCTTCTGCGCCACCTTTTGCACCATCGGCGCGTCGAGATGGCAGCCGCCGGCCGTGTTGATCTGGATGACCGGCACGCCGTGCTTCTCGATGCGGTCCGCATCTTTGCTCGTGAAGAGATCGCCCTCGATGACAGCCATCTTGAGTTTGTCCTTGAGCTTCTCCATCGTCTTCTCGAGTACCGATGTCTTGCCGGCTCCCGGCGAACCCATGAGGTTGATGACGTAGACGCCCTTTTCCTCAAACAAAGCCTGGTTCTCGGCCGCAATGCGGTCGTTCTCCCCCAGTATATTCTTCATGACCTGAATTTCAGCCACTTAATCCACCTCCAGATATTCTACCTGCATTTCGCGTCCCGAAAGGATGGACAAGACGCCATCCTTGCATTCCGGACACCAGAAATCGTAATGTTCCACATGGAACTCTTTGCCGCATTTCGTGCAGCGGCCGATGAGCGGCGTGCGCTTGACGACGATCTTGGCATTCTCGGCAATCGTCCCCTTCGCAATCATGTTGAACGAAAACTCCAGGGATTCGACGACAACGCCGGACATCTCACCGATCAGCAGGCCGATTTCTGAAATGCGCTGCGCGTTGTTCTTCTTCGCATAGTCGAGCGCGATATCGAGCACACCCTCGGCAATCGCCATTTCATGCATAAAAACCTCCCAGGGGGGATGCCCCCACATGACAAGAAACGCCCCCCGGCCATCTTGAAATCTCGACAGCCGGGAAGGCGTTTCCTGTATGACATGTTACGGCTCGATCACAAAGCGGCTTCCAGGCCACGTGCCTGCAGGACGCCCAGGATGTCCATGAGCTTCGTCTTGGCAGGACTGTAGTCTACCGTCGTCTCACCATCGTGTGCATGGATGTGAACAAAGAGTACGCCCGGGAGGCCCAGCAGAGCCTTCTCGACTTCTTTTGCGCTTTCATCCGTATAACCTTTGACCGTGAACTGGAGACGCGTATTGCCGTTCGTCTCGCCACAACCACATTCTTTACACATTATGTCATTTCTCCTTCATTCCCGTGACGGGAAATTTCTTATTTCTTTTTCTGCTGGCCTTCCTCACCGATTTCCGGCGCATCCAGCGGCACATGCTCCAGGAACTTCACGCCGGAGAACATGCTCGAAGCCTCGCCTTCGGCCTCCATGACATCGGCACGCAGTACCATGTAGACATGGCCGATGGCAAAGAGGATGATGAGCCAGGCAAAGATATGGTGAACCCAATGCGTGACCATCTCGCCGCCAAGGACCACATTGACCCAGCCGAACAGAACGCCGCCAACATTGCTCGGTTCCGTCATGTAGTACATCGCAAAGCCCGTGAGGATCTCAATGAGTACCATGGCGTAGAGTGCCGCGTATGAAGAACGTGCCAGCGGATTGCGCAGGTACGGGTCATGACCGGGCTTCAGCAGCATGTAGTGCAGCGTGACATCGATGACATCACGATAGAAGAAACCCTTCCAGACGCGCGGGAAAAGGCGGTCGCCAGGATAGCGGATGTAGCCGTAGATGCGCAGGATAAACGCTGCGCAGAACGTGAAGGCCGCGATAAAATGGATATTTCTGACCCAGTCCATCGACAGGGATGTATACGTCGGTTCAATGCCCATGACGGTGACCGGCTTGGTGATCAAGAGGCCCGTGATGAACAGCGTGATAATGCAGAGCACCATGATCCAATGGAACATCCTCAGAAACGGACTGAACAGGTAGTAGACTTTCCGTTTTTCTTCTTTCATTCTACTGTTCCTTTCCTTTCCACCGTATTCCCTTTTCACTTCTCAACGTGCGTGCCGGAATACGGATCCGTGGTGATGATGCTGATCTTCTCGCCCTTGGCATTGAACATATGCGTTGCACAAGCCATGCACGGATCGAACGAACGGACGACCTTGACGATTTCAAGCGGCTTGTCCGCAATCTTGACCTGCGTATCCATCATCGCTTTCTCGTAAGCGCCGTGGCCGGCCTCATCATCACGCGGGCAGGCATTCCAGGTCGTCGGTACGACTGCCTGATAGTTGTCCGTCTTGCCGTCTTTGATGACGATGTAATGCGAGAGAGCACCGCGCGGAGCCTCGTAAAGGCCGACGCCCTTGGCCTGTTTCGGCCAGGTCGAAGGATCCCACTTCTCCATGTTCGCCGTCTTCGTATCGCCGGACTTGATGTTCGCGATGAGCTTGTCGAAGAAGAACTTGTTGATTTCCGCGTTGAGCTGGCAGTCGAGAGCGCGGGCAGCCGTGCGGCCGACCATCGTCGGGAGCCAGACCTCAGGAGCAACACCGAGGACCTTCGAGACGGCGTCGATCTGGTCGAGCATCATCTTCTCAGCCCAGGTCGGCTCGCCGAGCATGCCCTTCTTTGCCTTCGTGTAAACAATGATATAACGTGCGAGAGGACCGACTTCGCAGACCTTGCCGCGCCATTTCGGCGTCTTGAGCCAGGAATACTTGCCATTCTCGTTGAGTGCCTTCCACTCCGTCGGCGTACCTTCCTTCGGGCCCGTGAATTTGGCCTTCGTGACACCATCCCACGGATTGAGGTCCTTGCCGCCCTTCTCCGGATACTCGTACCAAGAATGCTCGACACCTTCCGTGAAGACTTCCGGATCGTTGACATCCTCGGCGTCAATCTCGTAAACCTTGGCTGCTGCCAGGCCCTTGCCGAAGTCTTCGACTACGCCGTTGCAACGGACGAGCAGGTTGTTGAAGAAGTCGCCATTCGCCGTGCCGGAAACCGGCTCGATCGGATACGAACCATAGCCGAGCACGCGCTCCTTGGCAAGGCCGCCGCCATCGACGCGGCCAGCTTTAACGTAAGCCGTACCGATTGCCAGTGCATCCGGGATGTAGTAATTGTTGACGAGCGTGCGGCCGAGGTTGATGGCGCGGTCGACGATGCCGAGACGAGCCGTGTTGACCGGTGCGTTGCCGTCTTCCATCGAGATGGAGCACGGCATACCGCCGACCACGTAATGCGGATGCGGGTTCTTGCCGCCGAAGATGACCTGCGGCGTGACGAGCTCGCGGTGCTTGTCGAGCATCTCGAGATAATGCGCGATGGCCATGAGATGAACCTCAGGCGGCAGCAGCTTGTAATCGGGGTGATCCCACCAGTTGGCAGCGAAGATGCCGAGCTGGCCGCTCTCAACGATGGCCTGGATCTTGCCCTTGATTTCCGCGAAGTACTGCGGCGTCGCAGCCGGGAAATCATGGTCATACGCTTCCGTCACGCTCGTACCCGGAGCGCGGAACGGCAGCTTGTAGGCGTTGAGGACCGTATTCTGCAGATTAGCCGTAGCGACAGGATCAGCAGCCAGTGCTTCAACCGGGCTGACCCAGTCGAGGGCATGCAGATGATAGAAATGAACGATATGATCCTGGACCGTCAGCGTAGCGGCCATGATGTTGCGGATATAATGTGCATTTTTCGGAATCTTGATGCCGAGTGCATCCTCGACAGCGCGCAGGCTGCCCAGGGCATGTGCCGACGTGCAGACGCCGCAGATGCGCTGGATGTAGGCCCATGCGTCGCGCGGATCGCGGTCTTTCATGACGAGCTCGAGGCCGCGCCATGCCGTACCGGAGGACAGCGCATCCGTTACCTTGCCCGAAGCTTCGTCGACCTGCACCTCGACGCGCAGATGGCCTTCAATTCTTGTGATTGGATCAACTACTACGTGTTTCATTTATTGTTCACCTGCTCCCCGTTCTCTTTTGCCTTGGCAGCTTCCCGTCTCTTCTTCTGTACGACACTGGCAGCCGCATGTGCAGCTACGCCGACGGCCGTTACGGCAGCAAGGCCGGCACCGATCTTATCGATATCGCCGATCGGCTGGCCAAACTTCGGCAGGCGCTCGCTCATCGAGCCCTCATCCCAGAAATGTGCATTCGAACAGCCAATGCACGGAGCACCGGACTGGATCGGGTAGCTCATGCCCTGGAACCAGCGCAGATTGCCGCAGGAGTTGTACGTCTCCGGACCGCGGCAGCCGAGCTTGTAGAGGCACCAGCCGGCCTTCGAGCCCGCATCATCGTAGCTCTCGGCAAACATGCCGGCATCGAAGAACGGACGGCGGTAGCACGTATCATGGATGCGGTTGCCGTAGAACTGCTTCGGACGGCCTTCGCCATCAAGCGGCGGCACCGTGCCAAAGAGAGCGACGTGCATGACGACACCCGTCATGACTTCCGGAATCGGCGGGCAGCCCGGAACACAGACGACCGGCGTCTTGCCCGTGAACTGCGTGATGCCCGAGGAACCCGTCGGGTTCGGGCTGGCAGCCTGGATACCGCCCGAGACGGCGCAGGTGCCATAAGCGATGACCGCAGCTGCATTCTCGGCGGCACGGCGCAGGGTATGCGTAAACGTGTGACCGCCTGACATGCAGTAAACACCGTTGTCCTTCGTGCAGACTGCACCTTCTACAGCCAGGATATACTGACCCTTGTACTTCTCGATCGTTTCCTCGAGATGAGCCTCGAACGGCTCACCACTGGCTGCACTCAGGAGATGGTCATACTCCAGGGCAACCTGACTCAGGACGACATCCGATGCCAGCGGCGAGCCGGAACGGATGAAGGATTCATCACAGCCCGTGCATTCATGGCCGTGAATCCAGATGACAACCGGCAGCGGTTTCTTTTCCGCCGCCTCGACGACTTTCGTGAGCTTGTCTGAGCTCAGTCCCATGAGAGACGTCAGCGCTACGCAGCCTTTGATGAAGCTGCGGCGGCTCATGCCATTTTTGAGATATACATCCCACATACTCTCCCGTTTGTCCACTTTGTTACCTCCTCATGATATCCCTGCGGATACTGCGCGGTGTCCCCGCAGGAATGGCGGCTCGTTTCCATTCCAGCGGGAATCCTCGCATTGTTGTGGCTTCTTTATTCTCATTATACGCTGAAATGTCCAAAATATCTACATCTATGCCAGCAACATTTATGATAAATTTAGTTAATCGTATTATCATTATAAACAGCATTATCTTATCACATAAGTGAAATTTATCTGTTCAAGATTCAGCAGGCAAATCCAGTTATAAAAAGAAGTTTTCTCCCTCATATCCCCTTGCTTTTTTCCGATTTCCAACGGAGTATCGATGAGATTCCTGCCCATTTCATCGATATTTTTTCACAGGTTGTGAAAAATATTTCATCTGTCATACCGAAATCACGAAAAATCCTTGAAAAATCAGCGAAAAAGCGGTATACTCTAACTTGTTCTGGGGACGTAGCTCAGCTGGGAGAGCGTTCGGTTCGCATCCGAGAGGTCGAGGGTTCAATCCCCTTCGTCTCCACCAGAAAGAGTACCGAGCAGGCCATATGCCTGCTTTTTTCTTATCCAAAGATGTAATTATTGACATTACATTCAACGCGTGCTATGCTTGACTTGTCGAAGATCCTGATGATCAATCATGAGGACCACATCTCGAAGGAGGATGATCAGTATGACGAAAGAAGAAGTCCTGCAGCATGTACAGGGTGTCATTGATGCACCGAGCGCTTATGCCGGCCTCAAGGATGTCGCCAAAGAATACCTTGCCGCCGTTGGCAAAGCCGATGAAAAGGAAAAAGCCCAGAAGCTCATCGCAGCACTTGAGGAATGCGTTTGCAGTATCGATGATGTCCTGCCATTCTTCGCCTCAGACAAGGCCAAGGAACTGTTCGGCGCCGACCAGGCTGCCGCCATGCTCAAGAAAGGTCAGGAAGTCAAGGCTGCCGGCGGTGATACGTGCTTCTGCCCGGCCTGCACGAACGGCAAATTCGTCCTCGACCACAAGAATCTGCTGCTCAACGCCTGATAAAAGACACGTGCTCATAAAAAAGAAGGACTGCTGCATCGGTGACGATGCGGCAGTCCTTCTTTCCATATCTGTATTTATGTATCCGTACAGGCTGTATCAGCTGCGGAATACGCTCATGTCAAGGCTCGTGAAGCCGGCGAGGAGTTTTTCCACCTCTTTGACGATCTCGGCCACGCCGCCGCGCTTGCGGCTCTCGACGTTGAGCGGCATCTGCGGGTCATGCAGCGACATGCGCAGGAGTGCCCAGCCGTTCGGGAACACGAGGCGCACGCCTTCATACGACGGCTTGGCGATGCGGATACCCGCTTTTTCCGCGCGCTGCTCAAAGGTCTCGAGCACACCCTGGCCATAGGTGCGGAAGTCCTCCTCGCCCATGATCTTCATGCGGTACTCCT